>JAICRN010000024.1 GCA_025937335.1 Microcoleus sp. TY_ISSM_2_bin.22 | reverse complement strand
TTATTTCCAGTTGCGCGATCGTCCTGCATCCATTTTCCATTTTCCCCTTCCCCGTCTCCTGTGCGCTATGAACATTTTTTACTGGTTGCGCTACCTGATTTTAGCTTTGTTTAAGGCATTTTTGAGGCTGCTTCGAGCTCTCAAACGGAAATTTGAGGATTTTTGGCTGTTTTGTCGGTGTTTGACTTGGGGAACGATCGAGCAGGTCGGCGCGAAGGCAGGAGAACAGCGCTTGCCGGGGCTGTCTGCGGAAATGGCCTACAATTCTATGCTGGCGCTGTTTCCGGGGCTGTTGGCTATCTTATCTGCGATCGCTCTGTTTGAACCTTTGCAGTCAACACTGTATCAAATCGCCCGTCTTTTGGGCGAAGTTATACCCGATGACGTGCGGAAGTTGATTGGCGGCTTAATCAGAGAAATTCTGTTAACTCGCAGTAAAGGGCTGTTTTCGTTGAGCTTTCTTGGGGCGATTTGGGCATTTTCTGGAGTAATGAGCGCGGCGATGGCTGCACTCGATCGCATCCATGAAATTCCGAGCGATCGAACTCGACCATTTTGGAAAGCAAAACTTATTTCTTTGGGGCTTAGTATCGGTACAATTGTGCTGTTAATTCTAGCATCGGGAGCTGTATTTCTGAGCGACTTAATTGTGCAAGCTGTTGCCCGTCAGAGTTGCCTGCTGGAGTCCGTCGCCAACTGCGATTTAAAAGATGTCCAAAACTGCTTGCTCCCCGCCGGCAATTGCCCTTTGGAGTCGGAACTATTAGGTGTTTGGCGGCTGTGGCGGTGGCCGATTTCTTTGGGAATTGTCTCACTTGCCTTTGCCTTTATTTACCGCTACGGGCCAAGCCGCCGTCAACCAGATATTCCTATTTTGTCGGGAGCAGTTTTTGCAGCTATTTTGTGGGCCCTATTTTCAGCTTTATTTCGGTTTTATGTTTTCCATTTGGGCAATTACACTTGGACTTACGGCACGATCGGAACTTTTATTGTGTTGCTGCTGTGGCTCGATCTTTCTTCTTTGGTGATGCTGATAGGATCTCAGTTGAATGTGACAGTGGGAAAGGCAATGAAACACTCCAAATTAAAATAATTTGTTAATTGTTAATTCTTATTTGTTATTTGCCGGATGCTGGCTTACCGACGGAGTAAAGTGCTGAGGATACCCGCAACAAAAGACAGCAAAATCAGTATCCAAATGACACCACCGGGAATGAAGGTCAAGATACCAACACCTCTAAGAATCCAAACTAGGAGGGTGACACCCAGGATAGTCAAAAAGATGCGGGTAGATAGTCGCATTTGAAATCTAGGAGAATTAGTCATGTTGAATCTTAAAGTTTTGTCTGGATCAATGATAGCTGTTTTATTGGCGATCGGCAGTTACCTCACCTTAATTTCAGATCCCGGTTCCGCTGTTGCGCCTGGGGCTACAAATAAGTTGGGGGAAGCGGCAAAGGCTGCTCAAAAAACACCTTCTGCAAGTTTAACAATTTCCGATCGCACAATTGGAGCGGCGAAGGTGGGGATGACTTTCGGACAATTGAAAAAGGCTCTGGGTTCCACGGCGCAGTTTAAAGTAGAGTCTCCTTTTATGGTAGACTTTGATGCTGTGGCAGTTAGCCTGTCGCGAAAAGTGCAATATCGGATTATTTATGCTGCGGGTACAAAGCTAAAAGATACGGATGTCATTGAACTTTTGATGACTGAGAATTCTAATTATAAAACAGTTCAGGGCGTCGGGCCGGGAATGACTTTGAAACAAGCTGAGGCAATTTACGGCAAGGCGACTTTATCTTATAACGTGGATAATGAAATGAGAGAAGGAGTTGTATTTGCCAAGCAACCCACTAGAAACATTATGTTTGTTCCCAAGGCTGAGGGGAAGCAGTTTGCGGGGGTTTACGGGGCCGGTCAAGGGGGATTTTATCAGACTAATAAATATCAGCCGAATGCTGTGATTCGCTCTGTGATGGTGCGGAAGTAAGTTAGTAAAGACAGCCCAACAGATAACTCGGCGATTGAAATCTATTCTGCAGAAACTCTCGTCCTAGGAGAGGGGTACTCAAGAAAGGAAAGCCGATCGCACTTATCAAAAAAAGTGCGATCGCCCAAATTGAATCAACTCAAAACAGCCGGAAAATTACAGTTTATAACCGGCTGGTGACGAAATTGGAAGGGCTGCCCAACGCGGATAAACGGTGACTGTCTCCACTGGGATCGAACACAACCTCAAACTTAACGTGAGGTATAGTTTGACGCAAAAACTTGAAATGCCCCTCTGCATCGGAACGACTGCGGAAGCGGGCAACAATTATCCATTGCTCAGAGGGTAACAAACGGGCGATCGCCCAACAACACAAGCGGTCTTTGTATGTCAACATAGAACTCGTCTCCATTGATATTTTTGGAGCCAGAGCCAGCCCGGAACCTTGGACAGTAAGGGGCTGGCTTCTGACTTTTTAGGGTCTGAACCCTATATACACTTATAGCATCATTTGATGTTATAAGATGCAAATAACATAAAAATATATACAATGATGTTAGAGTGTAAAATTAAAGACAATTGAAGTAAAACCATGCCAGCTCATGCCTTCACGAATGCGAGTCACAGTTACCCTGCCAGAAGACGTTCATCAGGCCCTGTCCGAATGGGCCGAAGAAGAAGATAGAACCCTTGCAAACCTTCTCTCCCATGTGGCAGCTAAAGCAGTCAGAGATCGCCAAGAGCGCCAAGAACAGAAAAAGGACGAATCAGAAAGCGATCGCCCTTAAGCGATGGCCACAGCGTAAGATGGACTGTGTTGAAATGTTTGGCAGTACAACGGATGGCTTCACGGGGACGAGTTACCGCATACTTGCCAGAGGAAATTCAAAAAGCTCTCGAAGAATGGGCAGAAGAAGATAGCAGATCCGTTAGCAGTTTGGCAACGTACCTGCTGACGAAATCTGTTCGAGAACGCCAACAGTTGAAAAAAGATAAATCAGAAAGCGATCGCCCTTAAGAACGATCGCCCGCCATCCCATCCGCGTCCATCCGCGCCCATCCGCCTACATCTGCGGTAAAAAAAAGAACCATCGCCTCAAAAAAATAAGGTGGGCCGCAGCCCACCCAACCCAAATTATTTCGCAGTCACCAACTGTGCCGGCAGCCGCTTAAACGCCAACCTTTCATTCTCGATATCCACAAAAATGGTATCGCCGTCAGCAAAATCTCCCCGCAAAATACCCTTCGCCATTTGCGTTTCCAACTCGCGTTGAATTCCACGCTTCAAAGGCCGCGCACCGTACACCGGATCGTAACCAATTTCTGCTAAGAAGTCGATCGCAGATTCCGACAATTTCAGAGACATTTTGCGATCGGCTAACCGTTTTTCCAAGCGCTTCACTTGCAACAGCACAATCTGCCGCAATTCGCGCTTGCTCAAACCGTGGAAGATAATCATCTCATCAATCCGGTTCAAGAATTCCGGGCGGAAAGTTCCCCGCATCGCTTCCATCACCCGACTCCGCATTAGTTCGTTATCTCCCGCCACATCTAAAATGTATTGAGAGCCGACATTCGATGTCATAATAATCACAGAATTCTTAAAGTCTACTGTGTGACCTTGAGCGTCGGTGACGCGGCCGTCGTCCAGAATTTGCAGCATGATGTTGAATACATCCGGGTGCGCTTTCTCGATTTCATCGAATAGAATCACGGAGTAAGGACGGCGGCGCACAGCCTCAGTTAATTGTCCGCCTTCATCGTAGCCGACGTATCCCGGAGGCGCACCAATTAACCGCGAAACCGCGTGTTTCTCCATGTATTCCGACATATCAATTCGCACGATCGCTTCTTCTGTATCGAACAGATAAGCCGCTAATGCTTTCGCCAACTCAGTTTTACCAACACCCGTGGGGCCGAGGAAGATAAAACTCGCAACCGGACGATTTGGATCTGCTAAACCTGCGCGCGATCGCTGAATTGCATCTGCAACCGCAGTCACCGCTTCATCCTGTCCGATTACCCGCTTGTGCAGTTCATCTTCCAAGTGCAGAAGTTTCTGCATTTCCGATTCAACCAACTTGCTGATCGGAATTCCCGTCCACTTGGAAATAATCTCGGCAATGTCACCTTCAGTGACTTCTTCCCGCAGCAAACTTTTACCTGTGGTTTGAGTTGCTGACAGTTGAGATTCAGCTTGTTGCAGTTGTTTTTGCAATTCGGTTAACTTGCTATATTTCAATTCAGCAGCGCGGTTCAGGTCATATTTTAATTCAGCTTGCTGAATTTCAATATTCACCTTATCAATCTGTTCTTTAATCTTTTGAATGCTGCCGATGACACCTTTTTCCGATTGCCACTGGGCATTCAAACCGTTTTGCTGTTCCTTGAGGTTGGCTAAGTCTTTTTCCAGTCTTTCCAAGCGTTCGATCGAAGCTGTATTACTTTCTTTTTGCAGCGACAGTCTTTCCATTTCTAGCTGCAAAATTCTGCGGTCAATTTCGTCTAGTTCTTCTGGCTTGGAGGTAATCTCCATTTTGAGTTTAGCTGCTGCTTCGTCCACTAAGTCAATGGCTTTGTCGGGCAGGAAGCGATCGCTAATATATCGAGTAGACAAAGTAGCCGCCGCCACTAGCGCGCTGTCGGAAATTTTTACCCCGTGGTGAACTTCGTACCGTTCTTTCAAGCCCCGCAAAATCGAGACAGTATCTTCAACTGTCGGTTGGTCAACATAAACTTGTTGAAAACGGCGTTCTAGTGCCGCATCTTTTTCTAGGTATTTGCGGTATTCGTCGAGAGTTGTAGCGCCGATACAGCGCAATTCTCCCCTCGCTAACATGGGTTTGAGCAAGTTGCCGGCATCCATCGATCCTTGGGTGGCACCGGCACCGACAACGGTGTGAATTTCATCGATAAATAAGATGACTTTGCCGTTGCTGTCGGTAACTTCTTTGAGTACAGCTTTCAAGCGTTCTTCAAATTCTCCCCGGAATTTTGCACCGGCAATTAACGCGCCCATATCTAAGCTAATTAATTGTCTGTCTTTGAGAGATTGCGGCACATCTCCGGTGATAATTCGCTGGGCGAGTCCTTCGGCGATCGCAGTTTTTCCGACTCCCGGTTCCCCAATTAGTACGGGGTTATTTTTGGTGCGGCGGCTCAAAATTTGAATCGTGCGGCGGATTTCGTCATCGCGTCCGATTACCGGATCGAGTTTGCCTTGACGCGCGGCTTCAGTCAAATCTCTGCCGTATTTTTCCAGCGCTTCGTATTTGCCTTCTGGATTTTGATCTGTCACTTTGTTGTTCCCCCGGACTTGGGCAATGATATCTTTGAGCTTGGCTTCATCTAGTTTAAATTCTTGCAGGAGATTTCTGCCAAAACGATCGTCCTTAACGTAACCTAGTATCAAATGCTCGATCGAAATAAATTCATCGCCGTACTCTTTTCGGTAAGTTTCGGCGCGGTCTAGCAGGGTGTCGAGAGAACGACCGAGATAAACGTTGCCGCCGCTTCCAGTGATTCTGGGCTGGCGACTGATAAACTCGTCAGTGCGATCGCGCAGTTTTGCTACAGAAACTCCCGCTTTGTTAAATAAGCTGCTAGCAAGTCCCGATTCTTGTTCCAGCAAAGCTTTCATCAAATGTTCGCTTTCTAGCTGCTGCTGCTGACCTGCTTTGACGATTTCGGGGGTACGGGCGAGGGCTTCCCAGGCTTTTTCTGTAAATTGATTTGGATTATTCGGTTGCATAAATTTTAATTCCCTGCATTAAAAATGATGGCTGCTGTAGAGGCAATGGCTTGATTCCTCGTACAATTGTCATTGTAGGGAGTTGGGGAGGGGGGACGGATCGGTGTTCCCGTATATTGAGATAGGTATTTCCGCCCTGTGTTTCACCTTCCGGTTCAATTTCGGGTAATATGCAATAAAATCTAGCAATGATTAATTATTCAGGTAGCTTTGTAGTAAGGAATTTACTTTTCTTAAAACTCCCTGGGACGATCGTACTCAGTACCAACGTTATAACTGATTTACGATCGCGCGTTAGCGGAGCCATCAAAGAGGATCGAATTTCAATCTGATATTCTTCATGCTTGCATCACCACCCGTTCTGGGAGACTGACAATAAAAGTCGAACCTTTACCGTCTTCGCTTTCAACGCTAATTTCGCCGCCGAGAATTTGACACAAACGCTGGCTAATTGTCAATCCCAAACCCGTGCCTCCGTACTTGCGGGTAGTCGAAGCATCAGCTTGGGTAAAAGGTTTAAATATCTGCTCTAATTGCTCGTCCGTCATGCCAATGCCGGTGTCGCTGACTCGAAACATTAAAACTTGAGAAGTGTAGTTTGAACTCGACTGAAAATCATTATTTTTATTAGGTTTCATCGGTCTTGATTTTTCAATTTTAATTCTTTCCACTCCGATTGTAATGACGCCTTTTTCGGTAAATTTGGCAGCATTGCTGAGCAAATTGAGGAGAATTTGTCGCACTTTCGGTTGATCGGCGTACATTGTGCCGAGTTCGCCTTTTGTTTTGAGTGCTAAAGCATTGCCTTTTTTTTCTACTAGCGGTTGAGCCGTAGTCATCACTTCTTCAATCATGGTCGCCACGTCAAAGTTTTCCAAATAAAGGGTGACGTGACCTGCTTCTATTTTGGAAATGTCGAGGATGTCGCTAATCATATCCAGCAGGTGTTTGCCTGCGGTTTGAATTTTTTCTAAGTCCGGGAGAAAGTCTTCTGAACCAGAATCTTGAGCATCTTCTTGCAGCATTTCGCTGTAGTTAATGATGGCGTTGAGGGGGGTGCGTAGTTCGTGGCTCATGTTGGCGAGAAATGCACTTTTCGAGCGGTTGGCAGCTTCGGCGGCTACTTTTGCTTCGTGCAATTCTTCTGTGTATTCTGCTACTCTTTGAATTAGTTCGTTGAGGGAAATTGCTAGCATTCCCACTTCGTCGGAAGTAGTGACGGGTACTTGCAGGTCAAAGTTCGATTCTTCTGTCACTCGCTGAGCGATGAGGGTTGTGGCTTCTAAGGAACGAGCGATCGCCCCGCTGGTGTATGCTGCTAGAATTGCTGCGCTCGCGGCTGATATCAAGAGAGAGCAAACGAGAATCAGAGTTCCGAGTTTTTCTGCTTTGTCGTAGGTACTCAATGCCTCGTCTGCTTTCTCGCCAAAGCTGTCGGCCAGTTTGGCTGAATCCTGCGACAACTGTTCGAGTTTCAAAGCGGTTTCGCCAGCGGCAAAATTGTTCAAGTTCCGCTCGAAAGCCTTCTGCTGCCTCGGATTTAAACCAGATAATTTCGCAGTCGCCAACAATTTTTGTACTTCTTGAAAGTATGATTCTACAGTTTTGCCGTTGACTTGAACGAACTGTTGAAGCAGTTCGTAGTCTTTGACCACCTCGGGATTCTTCGTCGGTGGAAAGGTTTGCAGTTGTTCGAGGATGCCGCTCATCTGAGCAACGCGAGTCAGGAATTCCGAGCGTTCGCGATCGAAAATTTGCGGTTTTGCCGTCAGACTCGCCAGCTTTTGCTGGTGAATTCTGACTTCCTGCACGGTGTTATTGAGGTTGGTCAGGATTTCCCCTTTATCTCGATCGAGCGCCAGTTTTTCCCGCACCTGCTGTTTGTAATAAAATTCTACTCCCCGTCCCGCCACAGCACCCACAATGGCAATACAAATGACCAAGGCGTATCCGCAGCCGATTTTCTGCCTGATACCCAAGCGACTGAACAGATTTCTCAAATCTGTTTGAGGGGGGTTATGGGGTTGATTTTTCGAGGCTAAGGTTGAAGACATGGGCAATATACTCGTCACCCTGAGAGGCACTATCTATATTCTAATTGATGCCTGCGTGAGGGTAAATAGAGTTTTTCATGCCCAACCAAATTTCGGCACTTTCGGGTCTGTGCAGGGTTCCACTGATTTCTCTGCTTGACAGTTTGGCTAATTTGTGAATAACTAATTAAAATTTACGAGTTATAAGTTGCAAGTTATGAGTTAGATTGGTTATTCACAACTTAACTCTACTCACAACTCACAACTTGTAAGTTCTCCTCTACTGGCAAAGTCGAAATTGTGCTATCTCAGCAGGAATTTTTGAAGCATTAGGTACATTTGCAGAGGCAGGAACAAAGATTCCCATGCCGAAATTGCAACCCTCTGCCTTCTTGCATTCCCCAGGCTTAGCACTGATTTGATATTCGCCTTGGGATGGGGGAGTAAAAGAGATTGACGCCAGTTCGCCAGTTTTTTGACTCACAGCGATTTCCTGGCCGCTTGCATCCTTGAGAGATAAGTTTAAATCCTGGCAATTTCCGTCGCAAGTGGCAACAAAAACATACTCCACATTAGGATGCAGCGTGGCTCTAAAAGGAGATGAAACTTGCTTGCGAACTTGGCCCAGCAACGGCACAAATACTAATTTTTGACCGTTGCC
Source organism: Microcoleus sp. TY_ISSM_2_bin.22 (assembly GCA_025937335.1). GTDB lineage: Bacteria > Cyanobacteriota > Cyanobacteriia > Cyanobacteriales > Microcoleaceae > Microcoleus. Next base: position 10,048 of record JAICRN010000024.1, on the reverse strand, counting down.
TTTCCGCTGGTCAACTTCTGTTTTCAAGCGACAAACAACCGTTTTTTGGTCGTCGGTCAGTTCTTGAGCAATCGCATTTCCTACAATTGCAGTACCGAGGATCAGGGCAATGCCGGAAATAACCAGATGTTTGAAATTCATTGATGTCCCTTAAAGTTAATTTTGGGTGATTGCAATAGACCGCTTTTGTCAGCAGTCTATTGGTTTATCTGGAGCCTATCACATTTGTTGACTTTTCCTAAAAAACAGGTCGGAGAAAAGCGCGATCGAACTCATGTCTGGTTTTAGATGAATCTGGCGTCAGCTATCGCCGAAACTCCACAGATTGCGGACGGTAGGAGCAAAACCTCGTCCTGATTGTATTGTAGTGACAACTCCTACACCAAATGAGTACAGTATGGTGTAGGCTTCTCAGTGACTCCTGCTATTGCATAGGACATTAACTGAGCTTTAAGAACGGGTTGCCCCACCGCTCTATTTTTGATATTAACTGCGGCATTATGGTCACGGTCTAGACTGCACCCACAGTGAGGACAGTCATGCCAACGAATATGCAGCTTTTTTGGTACTTTCTCGCCGCAATTAGAACAATCTTGTGAAGTATTATGGGCACTTACTGGGACAACCAACAAACCCGCGTTTTCGGCTTTGTTTGTCAGTATCGACAGAAAACTTGACCACCCAGCGTCCAACACAGATTTAGCCAACCTTGTACGAGCTAGACCTTTTATGTTTAAATCCTCGTGTGCGATTACGTCATATTTTGACAGCAGCCAATTAGCTGTCTTGAAGTGGAAATCTTTTCTTTTATCTGTAACCTTCTTGTGTTGTCTGCCCAGTTGCTTAATAGCTTTAAGCCTGTTATTGCTCCCCTTTTTGCGACGTGACACTCGCTTTTGAATAGTTCGTAAGCGTTTTTGCTCTTTACGATAATACTGGGGAATAGCAACTGTTTCGCCTTCAGATGTTGTCAAAAACTCCTTCAGTCCTACGTCAATACCTGTTATTGAACGAGGATTAAAGTCTGGCTTTATCTCTGGAACCGTCTTGTCTTCTAGGGAGAGCGTAAGGTAATAACCATCAGCTTTCTTGGTGACAGATGCGATTTTGATTTTGAACCCATCAGGGATAGGGCGATGCAAGACAACTTTAACTTTCCCAAACATCGGCAAGTTAATCAAGTTGCCATGCAAGCATCCCTCTTTCATTTGCGGATAAGTAAAGGTGCGATAGCGACTGCGAGCTTTGTATCGAGGTTTACCGCTGCGTTTTCCGCTGCTATCACCTTTTAGGAAACGGTCAAATGTTGTCTTAACTCGCTTAACTACATCCTGAAGGACTTGCGAATATATTTCGCTATACCAAGGATGTGTTTTCTTGAGTTGAGGTAACGTTTTCTTTTGCGAGTAATAATCGGGATTTTCTCGCAGTTCAGGTAGGTAACAGACGAGATGGCAGGCGTTAACAGGAGAGCGAGTTTGTTCGTACCAATTAAATCTATCAGCCAACAGGTAATTGTACTGGGCGCATAGCATGGATAGCCATCTGTCTAGTTCAATGACCTGCTGTTTTGTTGGACGTAGTTTGTACTGGTAAGCCGTTCTCATTGAGTGACAAATATTGGATAGCAGTCGGTACGCATCAATTAGTGTTAATGTACCAGAATGCGTTATTTACTGTCAAGTACAAAGGACAAAATAGACCCATTGAATAAAGAGTTTGTTTGTCTCGTCATCCACCCGCCCACTGTTCAAAACATAGTTTTGAACAGTGGGCGGTGGAATCCACAGCGAAACGCGACTTTCATCCCACACTAATCGAAGCGATATAGTGTGGGGATTCCCGTCTGGCTAGCTAAATTAGGACGATCGGCATCGGTATCTAGAAACCCGCTTTCTGGGCAGATGCGGAGCAGCTAAACCTAAGATTTCTAGTATAGACGGGGTTTAACAAAACCGGAGTGAGTCCAAGACTGTAAATGTCTGATACAGGTTCCCAGATTCCACCCCAACAACATAATCTTGTTCCTGTCAATATACAAATCGGTTGAAACTTGTGGATCTACTCGACTAACAAAACTCCGAAGGCAAGAGTTAGATCGTAATCCTACAATTTTCCTTCTTTTTACCCGATCGCGAAGTCGAACGGCTTTCTTCCGATCATTTATCGCTGTTGCGAAATTTCCACGCAGGAACAAATTTAGAATCTCCCCAAACGCCGCGGCGATTTTTCTTAGCTTCGGCTTCCGCTTGTTCCAGAACACTTGCACTCGGACAATTTTTCAAGTAAGGACGGTAAACCATTGCCAATCCTTCGCGGGTCAAAACTTCTTGGGCAAATGTGCCGTTTGGCAAGCGAACTTCGCTAACTTTGCGGCCGTAGCGGTCAGTATCGGTGACGGTCAAAACAACGCGACCGCCCCCTTGTTTGACTAGCTGCTGCATTCTTTGGTGCGCTAGATTTCCCCACTTAAATTGATTTTTTAGTGCTGATGCTTTGCTATTTTTTTCAGCATTTGTGTGCGCGATTTCCGGTGCATCTACACAGGCAAAACGCACTTTGATATCTTTCCCCGCTGCATCGCTGGCGACAAGGGTGTCGCCGTCGCTGACACGCTTGACAGCATAGTTGTTGGCCGCTAACTTTTGCGGACACCCGAATAGTAGCAATAGCATAGCAACTGCACTTAAGGTTTTTATTTTTGGGAAAATCGCGATTTTAGTTTTGCTCATATTTCTCTGTTTTATTTAGTTTCCATCCAATTCTGCCCGGCGTGGATGTCAACTATCAGCGGTACGCTAAGTGGCAGAGCATTTTCCATCGCCGTTCTAATTTTCGGCTGCAATTCTTCCCATTCATCGGGAGGTACTTCAAAGATTAATTCATCGTGAACTTGCAGCAGCAGCCGCGCCTGATAGTTTTGCAAAATTTTGTGTACCTCAATCATGGCAAGTTTAATGATATCAGCACTAGAGCCTTGAATGGGAGCATTGGCTGCGGCCCGCAAAGATTGGGCGTCATCTCGACTGACAGATTTAAGTCTATCGGAGTGAATGTCTTGGGGGTTGCGACCTTTTAAGTCGAGGAGGCTTTCGCTCTCGAATTTTAAATAGCGGCGGCGGCCGAGTATTGTGGTAACGTATCCGAGGGCGATCGCCTCTTTTTTTACTTTCTCCAAATATTCAAAAACTTTACTGTAACGCTGGTTAAATCGTTCAATAAACTTTTTACCGTCTGCTGAAGTTTTTCCCATCGATCGCCCAAATTTAATCGCCCCCATACCGTAAATTACCCCGAAATTAATCGTTTTGCCAAACCGTCTTTCGTCGGGAGTTACTTCCTCTTTTTCAAACAGCAGTTGAGCTGTCACGGTATGCACATCTCGGTTATTTTGATAAGCTTCAATTAACACAGGTTCTTGACTCAAATGAGCCAAAATTCGCAGTTCAATTTGAGAATAGTCAGCCGACACCATCACCCAACCTGCTTCCGGCAAAAAAGCCTTGCGAATTTGCCGCGAAAACTCGGTGCGGATGGGAATATTTTGTAAATTTGGATTAGAAGAAGAAAGCCTTCCCGTACCCGTTGCAGTTTGGTTGAAATCTGTATGCACTCGCCCGGTATCCGCACGCACTAACTGCGGCAAAGCATCGACATAAGTTGATTTCAACTTGGATAATGTTCGGTGTTCTAATAAATCGTCTACAATCGGGTGGTCTCCTTGCAATTTATCCAAAACAGCCGCGTCTGTAGAGTATCCAGTCTTAGTTTTGCGAGACTTTTTCTGAAACTCATCGGGGATTTTTTCTAACAAGATTTCGCTGAGTTGTTTCGGCGAACCTAAATTAAACTTTCTCCCCGCTGCTTGATAAGTTTTTTCTTCTATTTCTTTTAAGCTATTTTCTAGCTGTTGCGATAGTTGTTGCAGATATGCTGAATCAATGCGAATTCCGCAAAATTCCATTTCAGCTAAAACTGGTTCTAAAGGCTGTTCTACATTCAGCAATAACTGGTGCAAAGACTTTGCCGGAAAGTTAGCTTCATCAGCTTTATCCAATTCTGCTCTAAGTTTATTTACTAACCCAAATGTGGTGTGAACATCCATGCCGCAGTAGTCGGCTACCGCCGGAATGCTGATGTCAGCAATTGTTTTGTTTTTCGGCACTAATTCATTGTAACTTTTGGCAACAATGCCTAAGTATTTCCTTGACAATTCGCTGAGGCTGTGGCTGGTTTCAGGATCGAGTACGTAACTGGCTAGCATGGTGTCGAAGACGACTCCGGCTAGTTTGATTCCCTGACAGCGCAGGATCGATCGATCGAACTTAGCATTTTGCAGCGCCTTGGGATAATTCTCGCTTTCCAAAATCGGACGCAAAGCATTTAAAACTGTGGCTTTGTCTAAGTTTTTGCCCGTTTTGTGTCCCGTGGGAATGTAAGCGAGATCCTCTTCACCGATTCCCCAACAGCAGCCAATTCCGACTAATTCGGCGTCTCGCGGTTCGATCGCGGTAGTTTCGGTATCCCACGCCACGGGTGAGGCTTTGTCGGTGCAGGTTTGCAGCAGTTCGACTAATTCGTTTAACTGTTCGGTTGTTTGAATTATTCGGGGTTTAATTGGCAGTTTGTTTTGCTGCTGGGCGGCTTTAGTTTCTGCGGGACTAAAAAACCACAAGTCGTCGTCTTCGTCTTCTGAACTTTTAGAAGTTGCAGTTAACTTATCTACTGTGGGGTGGGCATCTTGCCCGCCCACAGCAACAGGCAAGATGCCTGTTCCACTGTCTGTTGAATTGATTGTGGGGTGGGCATCTTGCCCGCCCTTTGCAACAGGCAAGATGCCTGTTCCACTGTCGGCAACAGGCAAGATGCCTGTTCCACTGTCTGTTGAATTGATTGTGGGGTGGGCATCTTGCCCGCCCTTTGCCAATGGTTCTTCTACACCGCCGAACCGTTTTTGAATTTGTTTAACTTTCCCTAAAAATGTCTTAAATTCTAATTTTTCCAGCATCGGAATCAAGGCGGATTCATCAAAACCTTTGAGCTGGCAATTTTCTAAATCTACTTCCAAGGGAACGTCTTGGACAATTGTCGCCATGCGTTGAGAATGATAAGCAGCTTCTTTGCCTTCTTCTAGCTTTTTCTTAGTTGCTCCTTTAATCTCGTCGATGGCTGCATAAATTCCGTCGAGGGAATTGTAAGCTTCCAGCAATTGCAGGGCGGTTTTGTCTCCGATGCCTTTGACTCCGGGGATGTTATCGGATTTATCGCCGCAAAGAGCTTTGTAATCTACTACTTGTTCGGGCAAAATACCGAGTTTGGCTTTGACTTCTTCGGGGCCGTATTCTTGGGATTTGCCTTTGCCCGATCGCCTGAGTTCATCGGTACTCAAATATAATACGCTGATTTGTTTTTCGGTTTCTACTAATTGAAACAAATCTCGATCGCCCGTGAGGATTTTGACCTGATAACCGGCCGCGCTGGCTTTGTTTGCCAAAGTTCCCAAAACATCGTCCGCCTCGTAGCCCGGAGCAGTTATGGCAGGTAAATTCAAATAGCTGAGCAATTCTTGCAGGTTTTTGATATCCGGCTTAAAATCTTCCGGTGTTTCGGCTCGACCCGCTTTGTAGGTGTCGTCTGCTTCGTGGCGAAATGTGGGCGTGGCGAGGTCAAAGGCGATCGCCATGTACTGGGGGTCGTGGGACGCCATTACTTCCAGCAGCGACTTGAGAAAGCCAAAACAGACGCTGGTGGGAATGCCTGTCGTAGTTCGCAAACCCCCATCTCGGCTTTTGGCAAAGGCGAAGTAGGAACGAAAGGCCAGGGAGTGGCCGTCAACTAGGATGAAGGTGGGAGCTTGATTTTCCGACACAGACACAGTTACCGATCGCACGAAAGGATTTTCTCATTGTAGCCAGTTGTCAGTCTGCATCGATCGACCCGAAGGATGACCGACAGACTTGAGAACGGTTGACAACAGTTGATGGGCTCTCGGCTTACTGTGCAGCTTGGCTGAGAATAGTAGAAGATGTTAAGTGCGATTACCTACGGGATAGCTTCGCTTCACGCCAATTTACCAACACCTGCCGATCGAAGCCTATGGCTGACATTAATCGATGCTACGAAATCCTCGAAATTGAGCCGGGAAGTTCCCTAGAAGAAATTAAGCGCGCTTACAGGGATTTAGCGTTTGTGTGGCATCCCGATCGGTTTGCCCACAACGACCGCCTGCAACAAAAAGCTCACCAAAGATTAACAGAAATTAATGAAGCTTACCAGCAGTTGGTGTTGTTTCTGAGTCAGCCTGAATCATCGAGGTCGATCGAAAAACAGTTTCAGCAGCCGCCGCCCCCGCCGGAAAAGCCGCTGAGAAGGCGTTCTCGAAAATCAGCCGCCAGGCCTGGTTCCCAGCGCAGTCAAACCCGCCCAAAAGCCGTTTCCAAAAAAATTCAAATTCAAAACAACTCTTCAACCAAGAAACGATTTACCACTCAAAATCGCCAAGCGCGGCGGGGAAAAAAACAATCTGCCACAAGCGTTGCGAGGAAAGCGCGGCCATCTCTAAACTATTCAAACCTTACCCCCAAAAGGAAAAAAGAATTTCCCACTCAATACTCCAAACCGCGACCATCTCAACAATATTCAAGCTTCCCTTGGACACCGCTGGCAATCGCCGTGGCGAGTTACGCTTTGGCCGGTTGGATTTTGACGGTATCACCCGCCCCGCTGTGGATGTGGGCTTTAATCTGCGGCGCAGATTGGCTGTGGGCCGCGATTTTGCTGGCGGAGGGTTCGGCAACGCCTAGAGTGTGGCTGGCGGCGTTAGTTTTGGCTGGGGCGGTAGGGGGGTCGATCGCCGGTTTTCAGGCGGGAGGAATGGTAACAGGGGCTGCTTGGGGCGCAGTTGGGGCTGGTTTGGGGGCGATCGCCAGTTCCGATGCCGAGTCTCGGGCTGTGGCTGCTGTTTTGGCTGTAGCGGGAGTGGTGACAGTGGTGGGATTGATGGCTGGAACGGTTTCTGGGGATTGGGTTAAGGCGTTGGTGACGGCCGCGTGTTGGGCGATTGTCGGCTTGACGTGCGGGCTGGCGGCGGAAGTAGGCTTGAATTCCCGGGGCCCCATCGGGCTCTCTGGTGCGATCGGGCTGGGGATTGGGGCGTGGGCGGGGGCTTTGGCTGGGGCGGGTTCTGAGACGATCGTCCAAGCTTTGGCTATCGCCGGGTCTAAGACTGTTTATGGGGCTTGGGCTGCGATCGGCATTATTGCTGGAGTGGTGGCGCGGATGGTAGCCGGAGAAAGGTCGATCGGCTATGGCAGCGGGCTTTACACGTTTATCCTGTTGGTAGCAACTTCGGGTTTTGGATTGTGGCTGGGAAATTGGTTGGGCGATCGTATCTTTTGAATTAATCATTAGTCATCAGTAATTAGGGAAAATTATCCATTACCCATTACCCATTACCCATTATCCTATTTTATAGCAACTGCCAAGACGATTAGAAGTTTCTTGTTTGCTGAAACCCGAGCTTAAAATTGCTTCTTCCTTCTTCCTCCAGCATAATTCCCAGCACTTATCGCTTTTCAGCAGCGCTTCAAACTCAGCCCTTGGCAAAGGCTGGCTGAAAAAATAACCTTGAATTTCGTCGCACTCGCGATCGCACACAAAAGCAAGTTCCGACTCATTTTCTACCCCCTCAGCAATCACAGTCATGTTCATGCAGTGTGCCATTTGAATAATCGCTATTGTAATCGCTGCATTTTGGCGATCGTCTGCAATATTGCGAATAAAACTCTTGTCAATTTTGATCGCATCAAACGGAAAGCGTTTCGGATAACTCAAAGAAGAATAACCCGTGCCAAAATCATCAATTGCTATCCTAATCCCCATATCTCTCCACACCGTAAAAGCTTCAACGGCTGCCGTTTCATCTTCCAAAATCAGACTTTCCGTTAATTCTAATTCCAGACATTTAGGATCGAGATTAGTTTCTCTCAATATCTGTCTGACTCTCTCCGTCAAGTTTTTGCGATCGAACTGGCGGGCTGACAGGTTGACGGCTACCCGCAGCGGGGGCAACCCCTGTATTTGCCAAGCTTTAGTTTGCCTGCAAGCAGTCTCTAAAACCCATTCGCCCAGCGGTGCAATCAAGCCCATTTCTTCAGCCATTGGAATAAATTCTGCCGGGGAAACTCTGCCCCTTTCTGGATGATTCCAGCGCACCAAAGCTTCAGCACCAACAATTTTACCTGTTTTAATTTCTATTTGTGGCTCATAATAAACTTCAAACTCCGAGCGTTTTAAAGCATTGCGGAGGCAAGTTTCTTGAGTGAATTTATTGATAGAAATCCTCGCGGCTTTGGCAGTATAGAACTGATATTTGTTGCCACCTTGTTGCTGAGAATTGTACATGGCTGTATAAGCATTTTTCAGCAGTTCCTCTCCATCGCTGGCGTCGCTTGGAGATAAAGAAATGCCGATACTCGCCGTGACGTACAGTTCCGAACCTTTGACCATCATAGGTTGGGCTACAAGATCTAAAATGTTTTGAGCCATCTTGGCAACCTCCTCTTTTTCGGCAACTGGTTGGAGAACAATTGCAAATTCTGCTGCTTCCAAACGAGCCACAATATTAATGTTCTCCGTGCAGTTACTCAGCCGCTGCGCAACTTTGCAAAGTACGGAGTCGCCAATATCGTGTCCTAAGGTACTGTTAATCCGGTTAATCCTATCTAAACTGAGAGTGACAACGGGAATCATTTCTGGCAATGCTTTTTGCTTATCTAATAACTGACTTAGCAGTTCTCGCAACAGCGAACGATTTGGCAAGTTTGTCAAGCTATCGTACCCATCTCGGTGGAGAGCTAATTGAATAGTTGTGTGCAACTTTTTTTCATCAAAAGGTTTGACAATATAGCCGAAGGGTTTGCTTCCATTGACGCGCCACAAAGTGTTTTCGTCAGGATAAGCTGTCAGATAAACTACCGGGATTTGAAAGCGCGATCGAATTTCTTCTGCTGCTAGAATGCCGTTGATTGCTCCTTGCAGGTTCACATCCATTAAAACTAAATCCGGCCGGAGTTCTGCTGCTGATTGAATCGCTTCTTCTCCGGAATAGACAATACCAGTTATTCTATATCCTAGAGATATTAAACGGTCGGAAATATCTTCTGCAATGATGTTTTCGTCTTCAACTATCAGAATTGTTTTCTGTGACATTAACTTTTCTCCTACAAGTGCTATTTGGGTTAAAAAAATGTTAGCTTCAAATTCGTGCTAGCAGTTTTTAATATTTCTCTTGTTTTTTGGCGAATTTGGTTGACTAAATATCCGAGCGATTGCCAACGTAATCTTAGGAAATTTAGATAATCTAAGTGTTGAATAAAACCCATTCTCCTGTCCATCACCGCTAGCACGCAAACTCTGCGAGCGTCCTGGTGAAATTTATTTTAATTTTACCTTGAGTTTGTCCTCTCAAAGCATACTTCAGGGAATTTGTTACAAGCTCGTAGATCGTGAATTTGCAAGGAACTGCCGTATTAATCTTGAGAGAAGACGAGGCAATATTTGTTTCAAATGTGACGCCTGCTGCCTGAATTCCATCAGCGTCTAATAAATGGTGGGCTAGATTTTGGATGTATTCCGCAAAATCCATGTTTGACAAGTCTTTGGATTGAGAGAATTGTTCATGAACCATGCCCATTGACCTGACTCGGTTTTGACTTTTTTTTAACATTTCAGTAACTTGGCTGTCTTGGATGTAGGGGGACTGAAGTTTGAGGAAACTGGAAATAAATTGGAGGTTATTTTTGACGCAGTGGTCAATTGGTTGGAGGAGGACTTCTTTTTCTGCATCGCTGGCGATCGCTAAGATCTGTCGCCGTTGGGCACAAGCCTAAAATAGCGCCGTTTTCCGCTTGGTTGACGATGGTGTTGACGCGCAGGCGGACGGGAGTACCGTCTTTGCGAATGTGTACTGTTTCGTAAGGAAAATTAGCGGTTTGTGGCTGAATGCTGGTTCTCGCTAAAATTTGCGCCAATATTTCTATTTGTCTGG
>JAICRN010000331.1 GCA_025937335.1 Microcoleus sp. TY_ISSM_2_bin.22 | reverse complement strand
GCCAATTACAAACACCGCTAAAAATACCGAACTCAGGTTCAAACGGCTCCATTCATCCCAGACAAAAAAGCCAATTCCCACACCGCCTGTCAGCATTTCCACCGCCACAATCACCAGCCAAGCAATCCCCAAACTAATCCGCAAACCTGTAAAAATGTATGGCAAACTCGCCGGCCAAATTATTTTGGTAATCCGCCTCCAGTGCGGCATTTCCAACACTCGCGCCACATCCAGATAATCCTGGGAAACGCTAGAAACTCCCAAAGCTGTGTTGATAATTGTCGGCCACAAAGAGGTGATGAATATGACAAAAACTGCCGACGGCTCTGCTAAATTAAAAATCGATAAAGCTATCGGCAGCCAAGCTAGCGGCGACACCGGTTTGAAGACTTGAATCAGCGGATTGAGCGCCATCATTGCCGGTTTCGACATCCCGATTAGAAATCCCACGGGAATCGCAACTGCTGCACCCAGGAAAAATCCCACCAACACCCTGCGCAAACTCGCTAGCAGCAGCCAGCCAATGCCTAAATCTCCAGGCCCGCGCTGATAAAATGGATGGAATATGTAATCTAAATTAGCTATTAACGCCTGATACGGAGTCGGAATCAAATCGCTGTTGAAGCTGGCAACAATCCACCACACACCAAGAATTCCCAAAAAACCAGCCGCCGGCAACAAAACTGCATCTCGGATGACAACGGGTTTGACCCGCTTCCACGTTGCAACTCCTGCAAGTGCGATCGCAGATAAATTAAGCTGTATGAACATTTCAATCTCCTTCAGAGTCAGGGCAGGTACAAGAATCTTGAACAATACCAACCTGAGACACTGACGAAGCCAAACTATCTTTTTCAGAAATTTGGCTTTTCAGTCTCTTCTCAATGCCTGCGAAGTTAGCTGACGGGCTAGGACTGAGAGATGTCCTTTTCTACATAATTAAAGGTTAAAAATTACACTCACTCAAACTTGGCAATTTTTAACTTTGCTTTTTAATTCTGTAGAAATTAGCCCCTAAAATTGGTTCCTCCGCTCCAGCCACACGCTTGGTTCGATCGCGCAGTGCTGGATTAGGCTTGACTTTTTAAGCCAATTTAACTTAAGCTAGCACGAGCTTATAATTCTGTCAATACGTCTTTAGGAGTAGCCATTGGCGATCGGCAAAGCTTAAAAGTTGAGAGCAAATTCAAAAAGTTAACTATTAAACTAATCTAGAGATATAATATGCGATCGCTTACTTGATTTATATAAAAGCAATGATAGATTTTAGTCAAGCGTTACAAGATAAAATTGACATAATTACCGAAAACTGGATCGAAGCTGTTCGCGCCGACGAGCAAATCGAAACCGCCAAGCAACTCACCTACTCTTCCGTTCGCGACAGCCTTCCCATCGTACTGCAAGCGATCGTAACTATACTGTCCCAATCAGAAGAAAGCGACCTTCGGACAGTCGTAGAAGAAAGTTTAGAACACGGGACTGTCAGGGCAAAACAAGGCTACGATGCCGAAGAAATTGCGCGGGAATACCGCTTGCTGCGGATGGTAATTTTCGAGGCTATAGAGCCAGAATTGCTAAAAGGCTCAGTCGCTGAAGTGAACCGAGCTTACCGCTTAATTGACACTGTACTCGACGAAGCAATTGCTAGATGTTTCAAAACCTATACCCAGGCAAGATTCCAAGAACTACAAGAGTTGCAAAACCAATTGCAACTTACAAATCAAGAGCTGACTCGCTTACTCCGCGCCAGTCAAGAGAATCTATCTCACTTAGCTCACGAATTGAAAACTCCCCTCACCTCTATTATTGGCTACTCAGAATTGTTTTTGCGCCAAAGAAACAATCCTAGAGTTAAAGATTCGGCTCCCAATTTGGCACATATTGATAAAGTCCTAACCAACGGCAGACGGTTACTTAGATTAATTAACGATACTCTCGAAATCTCGCGGTACGACGCGGGACGCATAAAATTGCAGCTAACTACCACAAATGTGCGATCGGCGATCTGCACTGTTGTCGAAATAATCGAGCCTTTGGCTAAAGCAAAAAATTTAGAGATCGCTGTTGAGTGCGATCCGGTTCTCGATCGAGTTATGACAGATTACTTGCGCTTGCAGCAAATTATCACCAACTTGGCGAGCAACGCTATTCGCTACACCCAAGCTGGTACTATTAGCATAAAAAGCAAATTATTGTCAGACAAACATTGGAGTATCTGCATCACCGATACAGGAATTGGCATTGCTTCAGAAGACTGCGATCGGATTTTTATGCCCTATTTTCGAGCCGACAACTCCCTGGGAGCTTACATTCCTGAGAGTACAGGCTTAGGGCTAGCAATTGTCGCTCGATTAGTCAACCTCTTGCAAGGTAAAATCGAATTAGTTTCTGAAGTAGGAGTTGGCTCTTCCTTCACTGTAATTTTTCCCTTAGAATTGGATGGAGTTGAGATTCAGGAATGACTTCAACCTCTATATTTAGACTGCAACCTAAGCACCTTACCTATTCTTTAGTTCTCTAGCAACAAAAGCAATGACTGATGACTAATAACTCATGACTGCTTCAAATTAGAAACCGAATAGTTACATAAACAGCCGCAGCCACCAATTGCAACGCCATCACAGGAAGCCCGTAACGCAGAAAAGTTTGAAAAGAAATTCGCCGCCCGTACTGTTCAGAAATTCCTGCCGCCACTATATTAGAAGAAGCTCCTACCAAAGTGCCATTTCCGCCTAAAGTTGCCCCGTACATCATCGCGTAAAACAAGGGTAGCACAGCAGGTGGAAACTGCCCTGCAAAATCCGGCGCCAGCACTTCTGTCGGTGCAAGCCCAACATTGACAACATACTGTTTTAGCAGCGGCACCATCGCCACTACCAGCGGAATATTTGGCACCACGCTCGATATCAAACCCACAAAAAATAACAAAGCTAGGGACCCAACAAAAATATTTTTACCTAAAATTACTGCTAATATTCCAGATATACTGGCGATGACTCCGGTTTTTTCCAAACCGCCAATCAGCACAAAGATAGACATAAAAAATAGCAGCGTACTCCAATCTAAATCCCGCAAAATATTGTTAACCGAATCAATTTGGGAATGGTGAGCTAAGAGCATTGCCAAAGCAGCCCCTAACAAAGCAACCGCTGCCGGTGAAATAGGCACCGGCATCGACTCTCCTATTACAAAAAATGTCAGCACGAAAGCTATAATTAAACCACCCACTGCTAATACCCGCGGGTGATTAATTTTTGGGTGCGGCAAATTTTCCAAATCATCTAATTTTTTGTTCCAAATTTCTCGGAACATCCAAGGCAGAATAACTAATATAACTGCTAAGGCGATCGCCCCACCCAAACTTAACTTTACTAGGTAATCTGCAAAGCTCATGTTAATAGCATCGCCGACAATGAATGTCGCCGGATCGCCTACGATTGTCAGCAGTCCCGAACTGTTAGCCACAAATACCATTAAAATTAGCAGCGGCACGAAATCTACACCGACTTCTTGTGCCATTGGCGGAATTAATGGTGCTAGCAGCATGACTGTCGTGGCATTGGGCAAAAATGCACAAATTGGCGTAGTAATCCCGACAATGCCCAGCAAGAGATTTTTGCCTTTGCCTTCCGCCAAAAGCACCATTTGAGTTGCCAAGTAGTCGAATACTTTGGTAGGCTCAAAGGCTCTCACCATTACCATGACTCCGAAGAATAAGCCCAGCGTTGCGTGACTCCGACTGATATATTCGATCGCGTCGTTTAACGTCATTACATGGGTAAACACTAGCATCAGCGCTCCCAGAAATGCCGCAATTGTTAGGTGTATCCATTCTGTAATTATTAAGAAAACTACACCGATAAATGTTGCAGCAGCGATCGCAGCTTGGACGTTTTCCATTTAGTCCCCTGACAAAATTAAAACTTAAAATTAAAAACTCTCGGTGTGAGGAAACTTACTACTTTATGGTTTTTGTGTCAATAGGTTTCAGGGCGAATTTTGGCAGAAACAACCTGGGAGCGACTGCTCGACAGAGATCCGGCACGGGGAAAATTTCACCTCAAAACTACTTCTTTTGGCAGGGTCGCGATCGCGCGAAGTTTGGTATAGCGCTCGGGCGATCGCTCAACTACAATTAAGCATGGGCAATATCTGCCAAACTCAACCCCCACGCAGACATCATGGACTACAGCCAAGTGCTCGCCGACAAAACCGATACTATCCTCAAAAACTGGATTGAAGCAGTTCGTCAGGATCGGAACATTGAAACTGCTGACGCCTTACCGCACTCAGCAATCGAAAATCACATACCTCACCTGCTGGCGGCGATGGCAACAGTGCTTTCCCAATATCAACACAGCGAAATAAAACTAATAATTGAAGCCAGTTTAGATCACGGATTTCTCAGGGCAGAACAAGGCTACGACGCCGCAGAAGTAGCCCGCGAATACCATTTATTGCGTCAAGTAATATTCTCCCAATTAGAAGCAGAATTGCTAGCAGGAACCACAACAGACGTATTCAGAGCTTTTCGGCTCATAGATGCCGTAGTAGACGAAGCCATTGCCCAGTGTTTCAACAGCTACGTCGCTCAGAGGCTGCGGGAACTTCAACAAATCCAAACTCAACTACAACTTACAAATCAAGAACTCTCTCGCCTGGTCAGCGTCAACCAAGAAAACGTCTACCATTTGGCTCACGAACTCAAAACTCCTCTCAACTCAATTATTGGTTATTCCGAACTATTCTTGCGAAAAGAAAAATGGCAATCTGAAATCAAAGATACTCTCCCCGGCATCGAACACATAGAGCGAGTATTGCGTAACGGCAGACAATTGCTGCGCCTGATTAACGACGCACTAGAACTTTCTCGCGCCGACGCCGGAAAAATTAAACTTCACCTGCGGCAAACTAATGTACTATCGGTAATTAACACCGTAGTAGAAATGATGCAGCCAATGGCTGATGCTAAAGGATTAAAGCTCACTGTTACCAGCGACTGCGCCCCAAAAAAAGTAATCGCCGACGGACAGCGGCTGCAACAAATTGTTACCAATCTCCTGAGCAATGCCATTCGCTATACAGAATCCGGTAGTATCGAATTAAGCTGCCGCCGTGCAGGAGAATCACATTGGGCGATCGCAATTACCGATACCGGCGTTGGCATTGCCCCCGAAGATACAAACCGCATCTTTGACCCCTTCTTTCAAGCAGGAGAAGCCGGCAAACAGCCCTTTCCCTCCGAAAGCACCGGTCTGGGATTAGCAATAGTATCGCGGCTCGTCACACTCCTGCAAGGCAAAATAGAGCTAGTATCAGAAATAGGAGTTGGCTCAACTTTTACCGTGATTCTCCCCCTAGAAGTTAAAATTCTCCAAGAAGTAAGCTAAACATTAAGTTCAAATTTTTACATCGGAAAATCCTATGCCCGCAGCCAACATTAGCCCTTGCACCACAGCCTTTCCCCTCACAGCCGTAGTCGGGCAAGAAGCAATCAAATTAGCCCTGCTGTTAGCAGCAGTCGATCCCGGATTGGGAGGAGTTGCGATCGCAGGTCGCCGCGGGACAGCAAAATCAGTAATGGCCCGCGCCTTGCACTCCTTACTGCCACCCATTGAAATTGTTAAAGACTCTTTTTGCAACGCCGAACCTAATGAAATTATTGCAGAAAAGGCATCTTTTCTATTGGAAGAAAGCGGGCAAGATACCCACACTACCGATACTAATTCCCCACAGACAGAAATAATTACCACACCATTCATTCAAATTCCTTTGGGTGTCACCGAAGACAGACTATTAGGTTCAGTAGATGTAGAAAAATCAGTAAAATTCGGCGAAACCGTATTTCAACCAGGACTTTTAGCCCAAGCAAATCGAGGGGTACTTTACGTAGACGAAATTAACCTCCTAGATGACAATATTTCCAACCAATTGCTAACAGTATTAACCGAAGGGCGCAACCAAATAGAACGCGAAGGCATTAGCTTCCAACACCCCTGCAAACCTCTATTTATTGCCACCTACAACCCCGAAGAAGGGCCGCTCAGAGAACATTTGCTCGATCGCATCGCGATCGTGCTTTCAGCCGACGCAGCACTCGAACTAGAAGAAAGAGTCTATGCAGTAGAACAAGCTTTATCCTACTCCAGCTCGCCCCAAGAATTTCTCAATCAATACGCCGAAGACACCGACAACCTCAAAACCCAAATCATCCTAGCCAGAGAATGGCTCAAAGATGTCAGCATTAAACGCGAACAAATTGCCTACCTAGTAGAAGAAGCCATCCGGGGTGGCGTTCAAGGACACCGCGCCGAAATATTCGCAGTCCGCGTCGCCAAAGCCGCAGCAGCCATCGAGGGACGCACAGAAGTTAACGCCGAAGACCTGCGCCGCGCCGTAGAATTAGTTATCGTACCCCGCGCCACCATCATCCAAACTCCCCCAGACGAAAACCCTCCTCCTCCCCCGCCACCGCCACCGCCACCAGAACAATCGGAACAAGAACAAGAAGAAGACGACGAAGAAGAAGATAAAGAAGACGAACCTCCTGAAGAACAAGAAGAAACCAG
>JAICRN010000797.1 GCA_025937335.1 Microcoleus sp. TY_ISSM_2_bin.22 | reverse complement strand
TACTCCACAAGTTGGCCGATGAAAATCTGGTTTTGCTGCCTGCAACCTGCACAGCACGGAGGCGAAACCCTAATTGCTGACAGTCGCAAAGTTTTTGAGAGAATAGATCCACAAGTTCGGCAAAAGTTTGCCGAAAAAAAGGTCATGTATATTCGTAACTATGGCGATGTTGACTTGTCTTGGCAGGAGGTATTTCAAACCTCTAATCGCTCTGACGTAGAAGCCTACTGCCGTCAATCTGGCATTGAGTTTGAGTGGAAAAGCGATGAAAAGCTGAAAACTCGTCAGGTGTGCCAAGCGATCGCCACTCATCCAAAAACCGGGACTCATGTCTGGTTCAACGTAGCTCATATCTTTCACATCTCCAACCTCGCTCTTGATGTACAGAAATCGCTCTTATCGTTATTTGAAGCAGAGGATCTGCCACGCCATGCTTGCTACGGAGATGGTTCACCTCTAGAAGTTTCGGTACTAAATGAAATTCGAGAAGCCTATCAAGCTGAAACAATCGCAATTCCCTGGCAGAAGGGAGATATTTTGATGTTAGACAATATGTTAGTCGCTCATGGACGTAAGCCCTTTAGTGGCGCGAGGCAGGTGGTTGTAGGGATGGCAGAACCCTATTGTTAGTTCTAAAAAATGGTTTTAAACCAAGCAATAGGGAACAAGTCAAGATAAGAAATAGAGTTTGGAAAACGAATAGGAATAAAAATGGTTCAGCAAACTTCCAATAACTTCCGTGTTTCACCCCAACAACAGCGTTTATGGCAATTGCAAAAAGGACAGTGGCAATCCACTTATCAAGCCTTATGCGTTGTCGAGATTGTGGGTGACATTGATATCGCTCTGCTGGAATTATCCATTAAAAATGTAGTTGAACGGCATGAAATTCTTCGCACCACTCTACGGTGTTTCCCAGGAATTGATTTGCCACTCCAAGTCATCGAAAGTAGTCGATTTCAGCTGCAATATGCTGATTTAAAACCGAACAACGCTCAAGATTGGGATGAGAAGTTCAACACCGAAGTGCAGGCATTTACCTCAAAGAAGCTGGATTTTGAGCAAGACTCTCCCTTGCAAACGCGGCTGTTGAGAAAATCTTTCCGCGAGCATATCTTTCTGGTTAGTTTACCTGCTCTTTATGCCGATCGCGTGGCAGTTGAAAAATTTGTTCAGGAAGTGGGTGCAGAGTATAGAAGACAACTGCAGGATGGAGATCAGCCCGAAGATCCTTGGCAATATGCTGATTTATCTGAATGGTTGCATGAGCTACTAGAATCGGAGGATACAGAGTCCGGCAGAGAATACTGGCATAAGCTAGCCGTCCCCTCGCTCAACCCTGGACGATTAGCCTTTGAGCAGGGTTCGTTACCTTCAGAGCAGTTTACAACCCATGCTGTCACCTTAACTTTGAGGGCTGATACAATTGAGCAAATTGACTCGCTTCTTGATAAGTACAAAACGACTTATTCTGTATTCTTATTAACTTGTTGGGAAGTTCTGCTATGGCGACTAACAGGACAATCGGATCTAGTAATTGGCGTTGCTTATGACGGCAGAAAATATGAGGAATTGCAAGATGCGATCGGTCTTTTAACAAAGTATCTGCCTTTGTCCAGCACACTTGATGAGAATGTTCAATTTTCTGAACACCTTGTAGCCGTTAATCAAGTAGTCGGGGATCTTTATAAATGGCAAGAATACTTCAACTGGGAACAATTTTTCCCAATTGAGGCAGACAGGTCTACTCTATTAAATTACCCCTATAGCTTTGATTTTG
>JAICRN010000191.1 GCA_025937335.1 Microcoleus sp. TY_ISSM_2_bin.22 | reverse complement strand
TCTTCCTCTGTGCCCTCTGCGTTCTCTGCGGTGCAATAAAAAAAGAGATATCAGGTAGAGAAACGCGGTTTCTGGATATTTGTACGCTACTCCCGGTAAAGTTTTGTAAAAAAAAACCGTGAAAATGCGTAAAAATTCCACACCGAGTCTGATAGATAAATAGCTGATTCATAGTACCGCGATCGCACTAACTTTATGCCAGTTAGGGCGATCGCTTTTTTAGTAACACCAGTTTCAAAAAATAATGCAACAGCAGACAAGCTCCAAACCGCGAGCTTCATCAGTCATTCCCAAATCTAAAATCTAAAATCTAAAATCTAAAATAACATGACTGCTGATTAATCACTAATAGCAACTCGATCGCGCCCGCCAGACTTAGCTCGATAAAGCGCCTTATCAGCCGCTTCAATCAACATTTTCGGCGAATTTTGGTTTTCAGAAATCGTCGCCACCCCCATGCTGAGAGTCACGCAATCGCTGACAACAGAATTGATGTGGGGAATTGCCAGAGCTTTGACACGCTGGCGGATTCCCTCAGCAACAGCCTGTGCCGTCACGAGATCCGTATTGGGCAAAATTACCCCAAATTCCTCGCCGCCGTACCTAGCCGCCAAATAGAGCTGTTCTGCGGGTGCATTAGTGCAAGCATCCCCTATCGCCCGGCCCACTTGCTGCAAACAAGCATCTCCGGCTTGGTGGCCGTAATTGTCGTTGTAAAGTTTAAAACAGTCAATGTCGCACATAATCAAAGATAGGGGTTCCAAACTGCTCGAGCGCTCCCATTCCCGGTTGATCACCTCGTCAAATCGGCGGCGGTTAGCTAGCTGAGTCAGGCTGTCCAAATTCGCCAACCCGTCCAACCGCTGGTTGGCAGCAGCTAGCTGCTGGTAAACTAAAGATTGTTCGATCGCGATCGCCACTTGAGTACCCAACTGACTCAGCAAATCCACATCAAACTGCTGCCACTGGCGGGGTGCCGAACAGTGGTGGGCAATCAGCAAACCCCACAACTTCGGCACTTGACAAGAACCGTTACCTTCCCGAGGTTCTATTCCCTGCTGGACAATCGGCACTACCAAATTTGCCTTCACCTGACACCCCGCCAAAAAATTCATGTGACACTCGGTCAAATTAGAAGCATGAATATCCTCTACGGCGCGAATGCGGCCCTTTAAATACTGTCCGATGTAAGTATTGGCAAAACAGCAGTCCTCAAATGCCCTCCCCATCAGTGGCATCCATCCTTCTCCAACCGACTCCACCACTACATCTCCGTTCCAATCTGGCCGGAAGCGGAAAACAACCACTCGATCGGTTGCCAAAAACTCCCGCACTTCAGCTACTGTAGTGTTGAGAATATCTTTAATATCTAGAGAAGAACGGATGCGCGATTGAATCTGCGCGATCAGGCGTTCCCGTTCTATTTGTTGCCGCAGCGCGACTTGGGCTCGCTTGCTTTGAGTAATGTCCCGACCTTCCGGCAACAGCAATACTATTTTGCCAGTTTCATCCGCGACCGGTTTGAGAGAAAAATCAACAGTTGCCGTCCGATTTGCACCTTGAATTTCCACTTCATAGCGGACAAATTCGCCTTTGGCCGATCGAGAAATCGCCTCTTGCAACTGTTCCCGAACTTCTGAGGAAGTTCCCCACCACGGCAACAGCCAAAACGGTCGGTTTGCCACATCCCGCAGCTTAATTCCCGCGAAATCTAGAGAAGTTTGGTTAGCTTCCAGGAGAGTGCCGTCCGGTTTCAACAAGCTCACAAATTGGAACGAAGAATCAAAAATTGCCCGAAAGCGCCTTTGAGAATCTCCCAACATTGCCGTCACCTTTTCGCGAGAGGTAATATCGCGGAAGCGCCACACCCTGCCAATAATATTTTGTCCGACTCGAATCGGCTGCGTGTAGCGCTCAAAAGTGCGGCCGTCTTTAAATTCAAGAATATCGCAGCCTTCGGACTCCGCATCGCTGTAAATTTCTTTAACTCTCTGCAAAAAAGCCCTCGGATCTTTAACTTGCGTGGTGAGAAATGCCAGCCGCACCGTTCTATCCATGGAGTTTCTAACTTCTTCATGAATTCCCCACATTTGGACTAACTTTTTGTTAAAACTAATCAGTTCTCCGGCGGTAGTAACGGCGAGAATGCCGTCTGCCGTTGCTTCCAATGTAGCGTGCAGCAGAGAACGCGATCGCTCTAATTCTGCCGCTATTAACTTGCATTCCGTGAGGTCTCGCACTGCTTTCACCTGCACTAAACGACCTTCCAAAACCGCGAATTTGCTGCGAACATCAGCGGGAAAAGCAGTTCCGTCTCGCCTTAGAAAAATTGTTTCACAGACTGTATTGCTGGCTGCAGAAATCATTTGCGGGGCCTGTTTATATGATTTCGGCGACAGCAGTTCCAGCAAGCTCATTCCCACCATTTCCGCAGGTTCGTAACCGAACAGCTTGGCAAAAGTGCTGCTGACGCTCAAAATTGTATCGCGGTCAGCCACGGCAACTGCTTCAAAATAAGCTTCGGATTCAAGCAAGCTCGGTGCTGCTGCGCTGCCGCCATTTTTACCGGAATAGCTGTTGTTAATTAGCTGTTTCAATTGCGTATTTGCCGAGTACAAAGCGGTCATGGCTTGCCTGTACATGGCGGTGCGTTTTTCGACTCTTCCTTCAAGCCGATCGCGATAGTCTCGCAATTCTTTTTCTACTCGCACTAACTCGGTGATATCGACTGCAAAAACTATCACGCCAGCGACTTGACCTGTTTCGTCGCGGTAAGGTATTTTATCTGTCCGCACCCAGCATTTTTGACCCGAGACAGTTGGCAGCAGTTCGACTTTTCCTTGTTTGGGAACGCCGGAATTAATTACTTCCAAATCTTCTAAATAATATTGCTCTGCTTCGTCAGGATAGATTTCATAAAAAGATTTTCCTTCTAATTGAGAGGCAGGCAAACCTCTTGATGCAGCGGCGGCTTTATTAATTCGCAGCAGGCGGCTTGCGGTATCTTTGTACCAAATCATCGCCGGCACGGAATCAAAAATAATTTGCTGTTCTTGGTGCTGCCGGCACATTTCTGCTTCTACTTTTTTTCTTTTAATTATTTCTTTTTGCAATTTCTTGTTGGCTTTTTTAAGTTCGGCAGTGCGTCTTTCTACTCTTTCTTCTAGTTGGTTGTAGTATTGAGCCACCAAGTTTTGCTGCTGTTCGCGCCGCATTGCTTCTAATTTAGACCTTTCGCTAGCAGACAAACTAGACGATACAAAGTCTGCTAATATTTGGGTGAATTCGTGTTCTTCTTCCGTCCACTCACTGCCGGAACCCTGGCGTTCGGCGCTGACTATTCCCGCCAGTTGGCCTGCTAGCACAATCGGTACGTTTAACAGGGAAGTCGTACCCCGATCGGAAAAATAAAGACTGGCAAGTTCTCGCGTTCTCGGGTCATTTTCTGCTGCCACCGTTGCGATCGCACTTGCGGATTTTAAAGCTTGAAAATACGCCGGACAGTCGGCGGCTGTAATGATTATTTGTACGGAGTGGAGTTTAGTAGTTTGTTCGTAAAGGTCGATGCAGTGAAGCTGCGTTTGGTCTTCGCCGTACAGCCAAATACTGGCTCGATCGCAGTTGACAATACTGACAGCAGTTTCTGTTACTTCGCGGATAAATTCTTCTAGATTTTGGCGTTCTTTAAGTTGACTTTTGGCTAATTTTGCGATCGCCAAAGTAGGACTGCACCACTTTTCTCTCTGGTGGGGCGGCGCAGATAGCCGCGCATCGGCCCTAATTTCTTCGCAAACTAACAGTACAGTCGGCCCTTGGAAATTGGCAAGCGATCTACCAGCGGTATTTTCCTCTATTTTGCAGTTGACCGCAGGCATGACGCGGGCGGTGGCTTTTACCCTGATCATCCTGCCGTCTTTGCAAGTCAAGCCACCTTCCCAACAGGCCAATTTTGGAGTTGGTTTACCGTTTTCCGACTGTGCCAATCCGGCAAATTCAGCTTGCATTTTCACTTGATCTTCGCAGAAAAATATGTTAAAAATTGAATGACAAATTAATTCCTGCGATTTGTAGGAGAGGCGAGACGCGCCGAATTGATTGAGCGAAAAAACTCTTCCCACAGCGTCTAGAACAAAGTAAATGCCCGGAAAATTGTCGTAGAGAGTTCGATACCAATCCTGTTCGACTTGTTGGCTGCACGAAAGTTTTGCTGCTGCGAGCTCGCCCTCCGTGCCTATCGAACGAGAATTGTTGGTTTCTGGGTTGCTTGAATGAATTTTTTTAGCAAACACTTTTGGCTTAACTCGACTGTAATAAATTTTACTTTCTGGAATTTAACTTTCTTGTGAAACTAAATTAAACCTGTTGTTTTAAAAAAGTTACAAGTTGTAACATAATTACAACTTGTCCAGCGCGCTGGTTTTCGCTTCTCAATGCAACCACTGTGTTTGTTTGTAGCTGTTAGACCGTCTGCCGGCGAGATTTCGCGCTAATTGCAATGCCAGGAGGTTTAGCTGCAATTACCCGGTCTGTACTTTTAGCATCCCAGACAATGGAAAAAAGCGGCAATCAAGGATTTTAAGTATATATGATAACACTCAAATACCTAGTATTGGGACTGACCTACTTGGGATTCGGTTTGGGATATTTGCCGGGGCTGCGGATGAACCGGGCGGCGGTTGCAATTGTCGGGTCAGGTTTTGCGGTGGCTTTGGGAATACTTAACCTCAAAACTGCTTGGGAGGCGATCGACCCAAATACGATCGTTTTTTTGCTGGGAATGATGGTCGTTAATTCGGCTTTGGGAGCATCGGGGTTTTTTCAACTCGCTTTGGAGTTTTTAACTCGCTTTACTCGTTCTCCTTTCGGCATTATGGTGGCCGTTACTTTTGGCAGCGGCATTCTATCGGCATTTTTTCTTAATGACACTACAGCTATTTTGCTGGCCCCCTTAACACTGAGTCTGACTCGTTCTTTGTCTCTCAATTCTATCCCTTATCTTTTAGCTTTAGCCGGAGGTACAAATTTAGGTTCAGTGGCGACTGTGAGTGGCAACCCGCAAAATATTCTCGTCGGTTCTTTTTCGGGAATTAGTTATTTGGAATTTGCCCGGTCTCTCGCACCAGTAGCTTTAATTTGTTTGCTGGTTCAAGTAGCTTGGCTATACTTGCTTTATCCAGAAGTGCGTTCTTGCAAATCTTTGCCGGAGGTTCCCCAAGTTCGGTATCGATTGTTCAAGCCTTTACTGGCAAAAAGTTTGTGGGTGACAGCAGGACTTTTGGTAGCTTTTTTGGCGGGTGCACCTTTAGCAGAATCTGCCTGGATAGCTGCCAGTGTATTGTTAATTACTAGGCGCGTCAAGTCCGATCGCATTTTGCAAGGCGTTGACTGGAATTTGCTAGTAATGTTTGCCGGATTGTTTGTGATTACTAAAGCAACTCAACAACTGGGTTTGTTGGACAATTTAACTAATTTGACTGGTACGCCGCTGAGTTTGTTGGGAGTAACAGTAATTCTTTCTAACTTAATTTCTAACGTACCGGCGGTGTTAGTTCTGCAATCGGTGATTGTCAAAACAGATACGCAAGCTTGGCTGTTGTTGGCGGCGGGTTCTACTCTGGCGGGGAATTTAACTTTGTTGGGTTCTGTGGCTAACTTAATTGTAGCTGAAGTTGCAGGAAAATCAGGCGATCTGCTGACTTTTAAAGAACATTTGCGGTTCGGGCTGCCGCTGACTTTCATTACTTTGGGAATAGCTTATTTTTGGCTGTACTAAAAGGCTATAATCATTGCACGATCGTGCTCGTACAATTAAATTTTAGCCTCGCGCTTTTATCTGTGCGAACTGGATTTGTTTTCCATGAACCGCAGAAATTCACAGGCGGGACGCCTGTTCCACAGAGGGCGCAGAGGGGAGATGAGAAGAGAATAGATGAGAGGGAAAGAGGTAGGTTGACAAATCCTTGCAGATCTCGGTATAAAGTCTTTAGGTCTCTGTTTGGCGCACAACTGCAAAACTCGCGATTTTCCAAGGATCAATCTTAAATCCTCGTCCTTCGGGTAACTTTTCAGACAAATTCGCAGACCGTTCTAACAAATCTACTGGCTCTACAATCTCTAATCCCAAATCACTCTTGAATTCTACCACACCCTCTTTCCCCTCGGATTCGCAACACCGCAAAATCCACACGTTAGAATCTTCTTCCGACTGTTTGAAAGCCATCAAAACTAAATTGTCTGCCGACAAATCCAAGAACTTGCCCACTGCCGGTAAACTCTTGTTTCGATTTTCTCCCAACTGCGGCAACACCTTTACTAGTAGCGGTAAATTCAACTCGCAGCCGCGCCGAACTGTGCCGGCCTCTTGCCAATTTCCAGCGTGGGGATAGACTGCACAAGTAAATTCGGAAACTCCTACATCTGCTTGTGCATCCGGCCAAGTCGAACCCCGAAGCAAAGTCAGCCGAATTCGATTCGGTTGAAGGTCGCAACCGTATTTGCAATCATTGAGCAAACTCACTCCAAAACCGTCATTGCTGATATCAGTCCAGCGCAAAATCGGCACTTCCCATTTGGCTTTTTCGGCGGGTGTTTGCGGCTTGGTTGTGCGTGCGATCGCACCGCCGGGAATTTCGCAAGTTGCAAAATCTGCTTCTACATTTAAGCCAAAGGCTGCTTTTACTAAAACGTGACTTTCTTGCCAATCTGCAACTGTCTTGATTTTCAGCAGCGGCGAACCTATTTCTACTATATAATCTTGGCAAAACTCCGATTTGCCAATTTGTCGGACTACGCGCAAACTCTGCCGTATTTCTCCCTGTGCTATCCAGGAAATATCTTTCAGTATCGGCGCTGGTAGTTGATGTTTTTCATAATTTGGGTCAATGTTCCAAGCATCCCAATATTGACCGCTGTCTTGAAATGCTTGCAGTTGATTGCTGCCTGCTGCATTCAAGACTTCTCTGTTATTTACTTTATCCCAAATGCTGGATAAATCCCCGGTTTTTCCGTCTACTGTTGCCCGAATAAATTCATTTTCTAAAACCATTTGTGCGGTTGCAAAATGCTTTTCTTGACAAGGTGGGTTTTTTTGTGCTATACCGTATGTAAGTTTTGATAAATCTGTCTTTTTTTCGGTTTCTGGACTCGCGGACGCATTATCTACAGTTTGAGCGTCTTCGCGACACAGCCAAAACACCCGGTAGCCAACGGCGGGGATATTATTTGCCCAAAATAACAGTGTAGATTGCGATTGCGGTCGATCGCCCCTGACAATCTGCGAAGCCAGTCGCCGTCGGGAAAAATCGTAAATTTGCCAAGCTGAATCAGCGACATCGGGAAGCGGTACGGCGACAACCTCAGAGCGCGACCAATTGAGAGTATTGAAAATCAAAATCGGTTGAGCATCAGGCTGCGGAGGATTCGGCAGAGAAATTTGAGCCGAGATTGCATCCAAAGATTTTAGCAGGATTTCGCGACAAGCGCGATCGACCTCTGCAAAGGCTAGATTAGCATCTGCATAAACTTGGGCGATCGCAGAACCGGGCAAAATATCGTGAAACTGGTTAAACAAAATTTGTTTCCAAGCTGATTCTAACTCGGCTTTCGGATAAACCGCACCAGTACAAATCGTTGCCAGCGAAGACAGCAACTCCGCTTGATAGAGCAATTCTTCGCAGCGGCGGTTTTGGCGTTTTTGGTCGGCGCGAGTCGTGTAGCAACCCCGGTGGAATTCTAAATAAAGTTCCTCTTTCCAAACGGGGAGAGTTTTGAGTTCTGATATGGGAGGATTTGCATCCGAAATTGCCGACAAATTGGACAATTCTCGCGCCCGCAAATTCTCCTGATTGTCCGATTCTGGAACATCGCTTTCTGACCTAGCTGTCGCAACTGCCGGCAAAAACTGACTCTCAATCAAAGACAAATAATCAACCGCTTTGGCAAACTCCAACTTCGGGAAAAAAGGCGACATTTTCCAGCGTTTCGCCACCTCCAACATATCACGAGTCGGGCCGCCGCCGTGGTCGCCAACTCCAGGCAACCAAAGAGCATCTTGCAAATTAGTTTTAGCTTCCCAGTCAAAAGCATAACTTGCCATTTTTACAGATTCTATGCATTCACCAATGGGAGCAGACATCATGCTAAATATTTTAGTACCGTCCAACCCTTCCCACCAAAACGCACCGTGGGGAAATTCCGTTGAATCGTTCCACCGCAACTTTTGCGTCACAAAATAATCAACTCCACCTTGCCGCAAAATCTGAGGTAATTGCCACCCAAAACCGAAAGTATCGGGTAGCCAAGCCACCCGCATCAATTCCCCAAATTTTTCTTTTGCGTAACGCTGTCCGTAAAACACTTGCCGCACCATTGATTCAGCGGAAATCAAGTTTAAATCCGGTTCTACCCACATCCCGCCGACAACTTCCCAGCAACCCGCAGCCACCTGTTTTTTAATCGCAGCAAATAAGTCCGGCCGATGTTCTTCCATCCAAGCATAAAGCGCCGGAGTTGAATGGCAGAAAATCAAATCGGGAAACTCCGATTGCAGTTTCAATACCGACTCAAAAGTTCGCTGTGCCGCTTCCCAAGTTTCCTGGACAGGCCACAGCCAAGCTAAGTCTAAATGAGCGTGACCGACCAAATAGATTTTACCTGTATATATAGATGTCAGCTCACCACTTTCTCCTATATATATAGATATAGCATTGCTATTTTCTCCAACCTCAAAAACCTCATCCCTTCTTCCTCCCTCTGCGGCCTCTGCGCCCTCTGCGGTTCCCTCATCTAAATCAAGAGAAAAAGATGT
>JAICRN010000045.1 GCA_025937335.1 Microcoleus sp. TY_ISSM_2_bin.22 | reverse complement strand
CAAAGCGAAGAACGCTATCGCTCACTAATCCTTGCCACGTCTCAAATTGTCTGGACGGGGGATGCTGAGGGGCGATGCTGGGATATGCCGACTCTGAGAGCTTACACCGGACAAACCGTAGAGGAAGTGGTTGGTTTTGGCTGGTTAAATGCAATGCACCCGGACGATCGCGAACGAACGGCTCAGGTCTGGATGGAAGCAGTGCAAACGAAATGCCTGTATGACATAGAATATCGAATCCGAGCGGCGGATGGAAACTATCGCTATTTTCAAGGTAGAGGGGTGCCAATTCTCAATGAAGATGGCAGCATCCGGGAGTGGGTTGGCACTTGCACCGATATCCACGATCGCAAACAAGCCGAAGATGCGATCAAACAAAGCGAAGAACGCTATCGTTCGCTAACCCTTGCCATCTCCCAAATTGTCTGGATCACGGATCCGGAAGGAAGATGCGAGGATACACCGAGTATGAGAGCTTACACCGGACAAACGGAAGCTGAGGTGGTTGGTTTTGGCTGGTTAGATACAATCCACCCCGACGATCGCGAACAAACAGTTCAGGTGTGGATGGAAGCAGTGCAAACGAGAAGCCTGTTTGACATGCAGTATCGAATGTGCGGAGCGGATGGAAACTATCGTTATTTCCAAGCTAGAGGGGTGCCAATTCTCAATGAAGATGGCAGCATCCGGGAGTGGATTGGCACTTGCATCGATATCCAGGATCGCAAACAAACAGAAATCGTACAGGCAAAAGCCAGGGAAGCCGCAGAAGCAGCTAGTCGGGCTAAAAGTGAATTCCTTGCCAACATGAGCCACGAATTGCGGACTCCGCTTAATGGCATTATGGGGTACGCCCAGATTCTTCAGCGTTCCAAAGTATTGAATGAAGAAGAGCGATCGCGCATTGATGTTATTTATCAGTGCGGTTCGCATTTACTAACCTTAATCAATGATATTCTCGATTTGTCGAAGATTGAAGCACAGAAAGTGGAACTCATGCCCACGGATTTTCATTTCCCGGCGTTCCTGCAAGGTGTCGCAGAAATGTGTCGTATCCGAGCTGAACTAAAAGGAATTCACTTCCATTTTCCATCAAGCCCCGAACTCCCGATCGGTATTCGTGCGGATGAAAAACGCTTGCGACAAGTGTTAATTAATCTTTTGAGCAACGCTATTAAATTTACGGATGAGGGCAGTGTTACTTTTACAGTAAGTTTTGCAGCAGAAGGAAAAATTCGCTTTGAAATACGCGATACAGGTACCGGCATTGCACAAGATCAACTCCAAGCTATCTTTCAGCCCTTCGAGCAGGTAGGAGATCGCAGGCGGCAGACCGAAGGTACGGGATTGGGACTGGCAATTAGCAAAAGGATTGTAGAACTAATGGGCAGT
This sequence comes from Microcoleus sp. TY_ISSM_2_bin.22, assembly GCA_025937335.1. GTDB lineage: Bacteria > Cyanobacteriota > Cyanobacteriia > Cyanobacteriales > Microcoleaceae > Microcoleus. The sequence goes on along the minus strand of JAICRN010000045.1, from coordinate 14,508 downwards.
ACCATTCAGGTTCAAAGTGAGATGAATGTTGGCAGTATTTTCTGGTTTGATGTCAATCTATCTCAAGCCGATGAATGGGTGAAAACGTCTCAAATCGACCATCGCGGACAGATTATCGGCATCAAAGACCGCCAACCTAAGATTGTGGTTATTGATGACAAATGGGCTAACCGTTCGGTAATTAGCAATTTGCTCAGTCCGATCGGCTTTGAGGTGTATGAAGCGAATGATGGGCAGGAAGGCTGGGAAAAAATTCTGGAGGTACACCCAGATTTAATTGTTACCGACTTACTAATGCCCGAACTAGATGGCTTCGAGCTAATTAAGCGGGTTCGAGAATCGGAAAATTTCAAAGACACCGTTATTATTGTCTCTTCTGCTAGCGTATTTGAAACCGATCAATACAGAAGTTTAGAAGCAGGAGGCAATACCTTTATTCCCAAACCTATTCAGGCAGCAGAACTCCTGCAAAAATTACAACAGTATCTTGATTTGGAATGGGTTTATGAAGCTAATGAAGAGCCGCTGGCGATCGCCTCAGACACCAACGAGCTAATTGTCCCGCCTGCTAAAGAAATGGAAATGCTATACGAGCTGGCTATGGAAGGAAATTTCCTAGAAATAGTTAAGCAGGCGGCATTACTTGAAGAAATAGACCCAAAATACATTCCCTTTGCTAAAATATTGCATCTGATGGCAAAGGACTTTCAAGACGAAGAGATTTTAACGTTTATTCAGTCCTACAAGTAAGGTTTATGAATTCAGAGATTCAAGTAAATGGTACGATTCTTATAGTGGATGACAATTCAGCCAATTTGGGTGTATTATCTGATGCTTTAAGTCAAGAAGGATTTGAAGTCCGGGTCGCAAAATCTGGAAAGATGGCACTAGAGCGAGTCAAATATGCTCTACCAGATCTAATCTTGCTAGATGTCATGATGCCAGAGATTGATGGATTTGAAACCTGTCGTCGATTACAGGCTAATCCAGAAACTAAACAGATTCCCATTATATTTATGACGGCTCTCTCGGATACCGCGAATAAAGTTGAAGGTTTTCGGCTTGGGGCTGTAGATTATATTACTAAACCCTTCCAACAAGAGGAAGTATTAGCTCGCGTCAAGCTGCATTTAAAGCTTCATGTTCTAGCTGATAAATTAGAGGAAAAAAATACGTTATTGGAGCAAAAAGTTATAGAAGTCAGTCAAGCCTATGATGATTTGCAACAAATGCAACTTAAGTTAATCCAAAGCGAGAAAATGTCCGGCTTAGGGCAAATGGCTGCTGGCATTGCTCATGAAATTAATAACCCGATAAATTTCATCTCTGGCAATCTGGGTTATGCCCAAGAGTACGCTCATAACTTACTAAAAATTATACACCTCTATCAAGAAGATTATGTAAATCCCACCCCTCGGATTCAAGCAGCAATGGATGAAATAGAACTAGAATTTGTGGAGGAAGATTTTATCAAAGTTCTTAACTCAATCAACTTAGGAACGCAGCGCATCCAGGAGATTGTCAAGTCTATGCGAATCTTTTCTCGCCTGGATGAGGCAGACTTGAAAGCAGTAAATATTCATGAAGGAATTGATAGTACACTCACCATCCTGCATCATCGTTTTAAAGCAAAACCAGAGCACCCTGAGATTGAAGTAGTAAAAAATTACGGTCAGCTTCCACCAGTAGAATGCCATGCCGGACAACTCAATCAAGTGTTCATGAATATTCTTTCCAATGCCATTGATGCTTTGGAGGAATCTAATCAGCAGCGTTCGTTTTCAGAAATCAAAAAAGACCCGAACCGCATTCAGATTTGTACAAAACTAATTGACGATAATTGGGTGGCTATTTATATTAGTGACAACGGTCGGGGAGTTTGCGAAAGCATTGAACCGAAGCTATTTGACCCCTTTTTTACTACCAAACCTATCGGTAAAGGAACTGGATTGGGGTTATCTATCAGTTACCAAATTATCGTTGAAAAACATGGGGGCAGATTATACTGCCAGCCTGTATCAGGAAAGGGAATAGAATTCGTTATTGAAATTCCAATTCGGCCGCAAGTTGGTCAATCTGCTTAGTCTCCCGCCGCAATGTCTCTTTGGCGATCGATAGCTATTCTGATGAAAGCTCAGACTTTTGCGGCTGAAACACAAGTTGATTTATTAGTGACTAATGCTGTCACTAATAAAGCAAGGGCTGATATCGTTTCAGGTAGCATCGGAATGATACTGAGGACACGGCAGTGCCGTCTCCTGAAACTGGGTAATATTAATTCCGCTCCTACCGGAGTGGATATGAATCGATAGTAACAACTTACTCCCAAGGTAAACCTCCTAATAACCTTGGCGGTTGCTATATACAGCGTATCCCAGGTTTATTAACAGCAGCTTTAGACACGGCAGTGCCGTGTCCCTAAGGGGATTGAGCGATCGCCGGGTGTCATTCATCAACGTGGAATCTGCTGTATCTTATAGATTTGTTCGCTGGTAACAATAAAACCTCGATACCCAAACTGCATATAAAGCGAGTTTGGGATTTATTTGGGCTTAAAATTTGTTTAACTCCCGTTGGTTCCAAATTGGACAAGAAAAAACTAAAGTCCTTACTACGAACTTTTGTTAACTTCTCGCCGATAGCGGGGACGACAAGGTGTTCCGCTGCAAATAAAACCGCCAGGCATATTTTCAAAGACGCTGCTGCGAGCTCCGATTAAAGCGTTAGCACCGATTTCGACACCAGGGCCAATGAAGCAGTCGGCGGCAATCCAAACGCCGTTGTTAATAGTAACAGATGCTGTTATTAAGCCAAAGGCTGGGTCTTGGGTGTCGTGAGTGCCGGTGCAGAGGTAACTTTTTTGAGAAATTACGCAGTGTTTGCCGATCGCAATTCGATCGAGACTGTACAATACAACATCATCTCCGATCCAACTGTAATCGCCGATTTCAATTTTCCAGGGATAGGTAAAACGAGCCGTGGGACGAACGATCGCACCGCGACCTATTTTCGCTCCAAATAACCGCAGCAGACCCCTTCTGATGCCGTTAAAAGGGTGTGGAGTGAGAGGAAATGCGATCGCCTGCACGAACCACCACAGCAAAATTAGCCAACCGGGCTTTCCTCTATCGAACTTCGATCGATCGTACTTCCGCAAATCAACCAAAGATTCTCCTGTTAAAATATTTGACTGATTGTGGGTAATTGGAGGATCGTCTATTTCAGGATTTGGGGAATTTGCGATCGGCTTTTGCGGTTCTTGGCTCTGATTTGGTATATTATATGTCATTGATAGTTAATTTAATGTTTAATTGAAAATCGAGTTTAACCTTAAGGACTGCTGCATGACATTTCCAGTTAGGGACAATTGTAACTTTGAAAACGCCAAGCATCTGGCACAATGCGAGAATCCAAATCCCAAAATTTCCAAAGTGCGGCTGTTACAAACAGCATTGGTACTGCTAAGCAGCTTTTTTGTCGCAGAGTTAATTGCCGCACTTAATTCTCATAGTTTGTCCCTACTAGCAGACGCGGGTCACGTTTTTTCTGATGTAGCAGCTTTAGCAATAACTTTAACCGCCACTTGGTACTCCTCAGTAAAAAGAAGTAAACCTGTAGATTGCGCGATCGCACAATCGCCAATTCCTGAACGAGGAGAAATCATTGCTGCTTTAATTAATAGTATCAGTTTAGTTGCGATCGCGCTTTGGATTGCCGCCGAGTCGATCGCCCGCTTGCTGTCCCCAACCCCCGAAGTAGAAGGGCTGCCGATGTTAATTACCGCCATAGTCGGTTTAAGCATCAACTCAATCAATGCTTGCTGCTTGCATTCCTGCTGTCACGGCGACTTGAACCTCAAAAGCGCGTTTCTCCACGCAGTTGCCGATATTTTTTCGTCGGTTGGAGTAATTTTAGCTGCGATCGCCGTGGCGTGGCTGCACTGGAATTGGGCAGACGGCTTCATTAGCTTGCTAGTCTCTGCATCAATTATTTTATTAACTCTACCGCTACTAATAGAAAGCATCCAGTTGCTGCTGGGAAAAGTATCAGCAATATCCGCAACTCAACAACCTTGCGACTGCGAAAAAGTGAGCGCAGAAAAATTGCTTTTTCCATCCCTCGAAGAACTCATCAAATAACATCTCTTCATCTGCCATAAACCATAGAGATAGATAACTAATGTCATACAGTGATTTTACTTTAAATAGAGTCACAAAAGACTTTAATTTAACCATTGCCGAGCGCTCTAATATTTTCACAGAAGTTTCAGAATTAACACCAAGCGATTTTATCCAAGAAACCCTGCGCGATAATCTACCTTTAGCCCTTGGTAGCAATACATAAAAAGCGCGATCTGAATTAATTATTGCTCCAATTCTAGTCGAACTCAGAAAACAATTAAATTATCAAATTAGCTGGTTTTCGGGTATTGACTTTAGTGTGGATGCCAGTAAAGGATTAAACGGCAGTTGTGATTTTATCATCAGCCAATCACCCGAACTTTTATTTGTTAGTGCGCCAGTTATTGCCGTCGTAGAACCTAAAAAAGAAAATATTTTGGCGGGTTTGGGACAATGCGTAGCGGAAATGTTGGCAGCGCAAATTTTTAATTAAAATGAAGGCAACGAAATTTCTGTGATTTACGGTACTGTTACCACCGGCACTAACTGGAAATTTTTGAAATTAACAAAACAGACGATCGAAATTGATTTGGTCGAATATTTTATCAACGATTTAGGTAAAATTTTAGGTATTTTAGCTAGTGGCCTTCACTCAAGTATTAATTAACTCAACAAACCCGGCGGTTGAAATCGCGTCTTGTCAAACGAAGTCCCTCTCTAAGAAACTAAGAGGGACTCGGCGTTGGAAACCATATCTACACAAACTTTCGTCCGGATGGTGCGCGGACTGAGAGGGACTCTTACGGCAATTTCACTTCTGTCTCCTGACTGATAACTACTGGCGGCGGCAGAGGCGGTTGAGATTCTGCCACATTCAACTGACCGCCACAACAGCGCAACTCATAAAGTTTTGCATTAATTTGATACTCATATTGACTCAATAACCTTGCATAAATATAGCCAGCTTTTCCATCCAAAAAGCCTAGCTGAATAAAGTAAAATAACATAAATCTGAGCATTGGTTTAAAAGGCAGCCACACCCAAACTTTTTTGAGAAATCGCTTTCGCTGAACCGCATCTCCAAATAAGTGAGCGCCAATAGTGCCGCTGTCGTCGCGCCCTTCAATAATATTGTAATAAACGCGAGCTTCCCAATTAGAATAGCGGTTGTGCCGTTCTATCCAGTGAAATAAATCGCGATAATCCTCGTGGATCATGTCATTTTTTAAGTAGCCGACTTGACCCGCTAAAATGACGTGTTCGTGAACTTCGTTGTCGCCCGTATTGGGGACGGATTCAGTACCGAGATTTTCGTAACGTCCTTTTTCATGCTTGAACAAACGCAAATTCCAGTCGGGATATCGGCCGCCGTAACGCAGCCACTGACCTAAAAATAAGACTTTGCGGTTGAGGTAGTAGCCGTCAAAATTGGGGTCTTCGATCGCCTGTGCGATTTCGTCCCAAAGTTCCGGCGGAATGCGCTCGTCGCAATCGACAATTAATACCCATTCGTTGCGAAAGGGCAGATTGTCCAAAGACCAATTTTTCTTTTTCGGCCAGCGGTTGTCGAAGTAGAATTGCACTACTTTTGCACCGGTACTGATGGCAATTTCTACCGTGCGATCGCTGCTTTGGGAATCAACCATGAAAACTTCATCCGCCCTGGCAATGCTGGCCAGACACGCAGGTAGATTAAGTTCTTCGTCTTTTGCCGGAATGAGAACTGAAACCGGAATCTTGGATGAACTAGATGTCATAATCGAGTGCTTGAACCTGAATGCGGTCGAGTTTTGGTGGATGAAGTGCGATCGGCACAGCCGCGCCGACGACTTAAGCAGTGAGGGATATTGCCTATAGCCTAATGCCTGCTGGTCGATTTCGGTGCAAAAATTAGGCCGCGGACGGCTGCACTCAAATAACCGATTTGACCCCAGGCAAAAACGAAATTTTCAAAACGCAGCCCCGGATCTCTAATGTATTTAAAAGACTTCCAGACACCCCTCAATATTCTTTCACCCCCCCGCCAAAGCTGAGCAATACCGGCTCGATCGGACAATTGTTCCCGATAACACTCGCTGATGCCTTGCCACCACCCGCGGTCTAGGAACCAAGCTTTGTTTAGCCGTTCTGTGGCGACATGGTGAAGCACCTGGGCCTCGGGCAGATAAACTACTTGCCAACCTAGCTCTAATGCTAATTCTGTGGCGCGCAATTCTTCATTTGACAGCAACTTTTTGCCGACTCTACCGAGTTTGACATCGAAGCCGCCAATTTTTTCGAGAAAAGCGCGCCGGATCGAGTAGTTTACACCCCTGGGAGTCAAACCTGCAGCAGTCACGTACAGACAAGTATTGCCTAAATCGTATTCTCCCAAGTTCTGGGCTAATCCCGGTGACAGCCATTCGGGCGGGCTGACTCCAGAAGGCCAGAGCAAATTGACTTTGCCGCCAGCTACGGCGAGTTTTTGATTGCTTTGATAAGCGCTGTGCAGCACCCGGAGCCAATTCGGCTCAGCAATAGCGTCGTCGTCGAGATAAGCTAATATTTCGCTGCGAGCTTGCTTAGCGCCGGTGTTCCGGGCTACTGACAGACCGATTTCGGGTTCCCAGACGTACTTGAGGCGGCGATCGCCCAGCCTTGCTTCTACCACCTCGCGGGTGCGCGAAGTGGAACTTTCGGGACTCGCATAATCGCTAGAAGCGTTATCCACTACTACTACTTCAAAGTTCTCGGGAAAATCCTGTATCAGCAAGCTGTCGATCGCTGCACCTAGATAGGTGTGACGATTGTGGGTGCAAATTATTGCTGATATCTGAGGGTCTGGCATAAATAACAGCTTGGGAAATACTGGGGCTCGCGATCGACTTACTTTGATATTGTCTCATCAATGCTATTATCGCTTAAAAAGCATTTGGTAGTTGGCAGTTTAAATCATAATTGGTAATTGGTAATTGGCAATTGGCAATTGGCAATTATGTTTAATCCTTTGTATGTGACCCCGCCCAAAGAACGGAGACAATCCCGCGACATTAGTCGCCAGCAGCCAAAAAAATTTAACCAAACTTCAATCTCCCAAAATCATTTGTTGTGGAGTAAATCTAAAATCTAAAATTTAAAATCTAAAATCGGCTGACTAATGACTAACTCAGAACCGACTGCATCGAGACAATTAATCTTAGTAACTGGGCCGGCCCGAAGCGGCAAAAGTGAATGGGCCGAAACTCTGGCTGCGGGTTCGGGAAAACAAGTAATCTATGTGGCTACTGGCCAGGTTGATGAAGCCGATTTGGAGTGGCTTCGTCGCCTCGAACAGCACCGAAATCGCCGTCGAGTTGATTGGACAACTCTAGAAGTGCCGATCGAATTATCGGCAGTCGTGCAAGCCGGCAAGCCCTCAGATTGCTTGTTGATTGATTCCCTGGGAACTTGGACGGCAAATCTTTTGGAACAAGAAGCGGCTGTTTGGGCTACTGCGCAGCAAGATTTGCTCGCTAGTTTGAAGTCGGCGGCGGCCGATGTAATTTTGGTAGGAGAGGAAACCGGATGGGGAGTAGTACCTGCTTATCCGGCGGGGCGGCTGTTTCGCGATCGCCTCGGCACTCTGGTTCGCCACATCGGGGCGATCGCCGATAATGTTTATCTCGCCACCGGGGGTTACGCCTTGAATCTCAGCGCTTTGGGTACGCCGCTACCGCCCTTGAAAAGTTAACAGCCGGAGTCGCAATTGACAAGGGAGAAAAAATATCGGTTTCCCGAACGACAATTTTAACTGAAAATCAGGTATAATTTTAACGAAAATTGAAAACTCAAGAGTCACATAAATTAGTCAAAAAACATACTCCCTAGGGCAAATAGCACAACAATTTGATATGAGGAATAGCCAAATTTTGAAATAATGTAAAAGATAAAATGTCTCTTAAGAAAGAGTGCTAATTTCAAATATAAAGTCTAAAATTATCAATTAGTTGAAGGGTTGACTAAAAATTATGGCATCAGAGAGTGAAGTGAGAAAATACATTGCTTACTGGTTTCAGTTAGGCAAAAAAGTATTAATTCGCAACGGTTCCGAAGCGCTGCTGCCCCCATCGGTAATTGCGGGCGATCGCTACAGCAGCGAATTTGAAGACTGCTGGCAAAAAATCATTTCCCCCGACAGCGGAGACTGCTACCTGCAAGGCACAAACGAAACAATTTCCCAACTGCTGACACCAGCATGGGAAATCAGTCCCTGCGCGCGCTGTGCTATGCCCGTAGTGTTCCAACAAAGCGGAATGCCGCCGGAGTCCTGTCCCTGTGACGATTTAGCCAACTGGCCCGATACCGAAAATCCCCAACCTCGATCGCCAGTCAGCAACCAACTGCAACTGTCAGGAATTCGCGATCGACTCAAAAGATCCAGCGGGGAGTAAGTATATAAGAAGGAAGAAGGGTATTCTTCCTTAAATTGTTACAATATATTTACAATGCTTCACACTAGGTCTGATTTATGAATGTCAAGACAGTATCGCCAGCCTCCCCGCAAACTTATACAAATTCAGGGACTCAGGCTGTACTCGGCAATCTCCAAGATGCAAATACAATTCCCCTGCAAGCAGTACCAGTATCATTAGAGACGGAGATCGTAACGGACGATCGGCTAAAATCCGCCAGAGACATAGCTTTCGAGTTGGCCGGAGATACTGTTCGGTACGATCCAGTGGCGATCGCAGCCCTGTACCGAAATCGACCTCTACAAGTCTGGGGAAGGCTGTCGAGCGTTGTTTGGACATTTTTTAGCTTTGCCTTCAGTGTGTGGTTAGACGGCAAAACAGGTCGTACCGCCACCAACCAAAAGCGTCGCGCCGTCCGACTGCGAGAAATTCTCGGCCAACTCGGCCCAGCTTTCATCAAAATCGGACAAGCACTCTCAACACGCCCCGACTTAGTACCGCCAGTATATTTAGAAGAACTAACAACGCTGCAAGACCAATTGCCAGCATTTCCGAACGAAGTAGCATATCAATTCATCCAAGAAGAACTGGGAGCCCACCCCAAAGACATCTACGCAGAAATCAGCCCAGATCCGATCGCAGCAGCATCTCTGGGACAAGTTTACAAAGGCAAACTAAAAACCGGAGAAACAGTCGCAATCAAAGTCCAGCGACCGGGTTTAGCCGAAAACATCGGCTTAGATATCTACATCCTGCGACGCCTTGCAGTTTGGGCACAAAACAACTTCAAAATAATTCGCAGTGACCTCGCAGGCATTATGGACGAATTGGGCGAGCGCATTTACGAAGAAATGGACTACACCCACGAAGGTCAAAATGCCGAACGGTTTGCCCAACTATACGGTCACATCAAAGACATTTACGTTCCCAGCATCTACTGGGAATATACCCGCCGCCGCGTCTTAACAATGGAGTGGATCACCGGCATCAAACTCACGAATTTAGAAGCCGTTAAAGCTCAAGGAATCGACGCTCCTTACTTAATTGAAGTGGGTGTGCAGTGCTCTCTCCGACAACTTCTAGAACACGGTTTCTTTCACGCCGACCCCCATCCCGGCAATCTTTTGGCAACTCCTGACGGTCAATTAGCTTATCTCGATTTCGGGATGATGAGCGAAGTTAAACCTTATCAGCGATACGGCTTGTTGGAAGCTGTGGTGCATTTGGTGAACCGCGACTTTGAAGGTTTAGCAAAAGATTACGTGAAGTTGGAGTTTTTAACTCCCGACACCGATTTAACGCCAATTATTCCAGCTTTGGCCGGCGTATTTAACAATGCTTTGGGTGCTAGCGTTGCCGAACTCAATTTCAAAAGCATTACTGACGAGCTTTCGGCGGTGATGTACGAATATCCTTTCCGAGTTCCAGCTTACTATGCTTTGATTATTCGATCGCTCGTCACCTTAGAAGGGATTGCCATCAACGTTGACCCCGAATTCAAAGTGCTCAGCAAAGCTTATCCTTATGTCGCAAAACGGCTGTTGAGCGACCCCGCACCTGAATTGAGAGCATCCTTGCAAGATTTGCTGTTCAAACAAGGCGAATTCCGCTGGAACCGTTTAGAAAACTTGCTCAAAAATGCCCGCGAGAGCGAGGATTACGATGTGAGTAAACTCTTGAACCAAGCATTAGAATATTTATTTTCCGAAAGAGGAGATTTCATTCGCGATCGTATTGTCCTCGAATTAGTCAAAAGTCTCGACACGCTTTCCAGCAAAGCCTTTGCTAACGCCAAAGCAGTCGTCGGCGAATGGTTTGGAGTCAAGGCAAATCAACCTGTGGTTTCACCAACTGAACAAAAAAACCTCGAACACATCAAGCGAATTTGGGATATTTTGCAATCAACTCCCGGTTTTGACACGATGAAAGTATTGCAGCTAATTCCGCAGTTGTTGGTGAAACCGGAAGTGCAGAACATGGGCCAGAAAGTAGTCGGCGGTTTAGCTCAAAGAGCAGTTGCTAGGGTTATTCGAGAGTTTTTGCTTTCCCAGGAACCGGATGCGATTCCCGTGAATGGAAGCTATGCTAAAACTTCGCCTCAGTTGTCTTTACCTGCTTCAAAGTAGTGGGATTGGGTGTTTTTTTGACCGCAGATAAAGGCAGATAAACGCAGATGAACGCAGATGAAATTTTGTCTGCGTTCCTTTTAATTAAGCTTGAATCCTTTAGCCGCTAATTGCTGGCGGAGACTCTGAATAATTACGCGATCGAGAGTATTTTCACCATTATTGGTACTAGATTTGCGCTGTTGTTCAATATATGCTGTACGCTTTTGAGATAAGTCGCGGATGGTCTTTTTAATCGCCTCTCTTTCTGTTTTCTTTCCAGCTACATATGCTCTTTTTTCTGTTAGCGTCATCCCTCGCATGATTTCTGGTAAATTATCATCTGATATTGCTTCTAGTTTAACTGTTCCGTTTTCGAGAGCATCCAGCAAGTCCCAAGAAGCATTATCATAGTATTCAGAAGCTTTGGAGGCACTACGGGAAGCAAAACTTGTGCCAGAATTACTATCTTCAACAGCCTGACGTTGTTGTCCTATTCTTCCTTCTCTACCGTAGGGAATGTAGGTTTGATTAAGTTTAGTATTCCAAGTAGAAATTTCGTCATCGTAAGGAGACTTAATTACCACAATTTGTTGGTTTTGATTAATGTTGAAGGTACTGCCTTTTGCTAAATCTGCTCCTGATACCCAAAGTTGTCGCTCCTGACTTTCGGCTGAACCACAGTAAATTGTATTAACGAGAGTATCTCCTTTGACAGCGAGATTGACAGATTGATTCCAAACTATTGGGCCTTGATCGAATGGTTCATTACCCGCAATAAAAATCACGCGAAAATCTTCCTGATTTTTACTCCAGTTTAATTCTTGCATTGCCGAACGAATTACCCAGCCAGCATATTCTTGACCGCCGTTGGTTTTGATACTAAATAGCTTTTCTGAAACTAAATCTAATTCAGGAGTAAATCCAGTTAATAATCTCACAAAACCTTCTGAGGAAGGTAAGCTGTCATTACCATAATGGTACAGAGCAACTTCTAAATCTGGTACTTCGCCATCTTTGGTTACTTTAGTTAAAAAATTAACAACTTGCCAAAGTTGAGTACGAGTCTGGTCAATCAGTCCATCCATGCTATTACTAGAATCTAAAAGGATGGCTATCTGAATTTTGGCTTTGGCGAAAGCTGCTGTGGGAGAACACAAAATACTTATGGTTAAAGCTGTAGTGAATAAAATTCGACTTAATTTCTGCATGGAATTTCCCTATCTCCTGATTATTTTTCCCCAATTATACTCAGTAGTAAATAGATTCGATCGCTGTTGTCAAGTCAGTTGTAACAAGATTTTACATTTTTCAGAAACGGGCAAGATGCCCGTTCCACAAAAGTTATTAGTAGGGTGTGTCAGCTATGATTATTTTCGGTTTAAACTAAAAATCTAATAGCTGACGCACCACACAAAACTCAAGGTGCGTCAGAATTATATTTTTGGTGATGATTCATAATTTCGCAACTGACGCACCCTACCACTATTCGCAAAAAACTCGGTTTCTGGGCACTCATGAGAAAATATTGGTAAGATGGTAATCATCGATATTGAGACTGGTGATTGCGAAATTGACAAAAATAGCTTGCACGCATCAAATCGTCTCAATGAAAGACATCCAAATGCTCGGTTATTTGGAATTCGCATTGGTTACAACGTAGCAGCTTCTCTTGGTGGCGTGATGGATTGGTGTAAAATAAAAGTCCGTTTGTTCTAAAACACGTCGGTGATGGATGGTGCTTTACGTCTCACGCTAATCTAGACGATCGAGAAATCGTCCAACGCGGAAAAGCAATTTACGAGAATCAAATTCGTCCCAAAGTAGAAACTCAGGAAAATATTGGCAAAATTATTTCGATAGACATTGAAACTGGTGATTACGAGATTGACAGCGATTTGCTGGTAAATCTTCCCGTAAAAATTGTTATAATTCAGATCGTTTCCTGGGAGCAAAATCATCCAATGCTAACCCTAGACCAGCTTATTTCCGAAGCAACTGCCCTACCCGATACCGCCAAGGCTATCCTCCTTGACAAGATCCTTCCTAGAAAGCATGACAGAACAGATCGATCGAGATGTTTTGAACGAGGGCGTACAGAAAGCTTAAGGCCGCATTGCGGACATTGATAGTGGCACAGTCCAATCCATTCCAGGCGATGTTGGCTTGGCACAAGTTCGACAATTGCTAGGAAAATAAAAGAGTAGCGTAAATCTCACATCTCCAAGCTCAAATCGATCGAGGTAACTTACGTAAATTTACCAGATAGTGTCACTTTTTATCGAGTTGTGAGTTGGTATTATTAACTTGTGATTAATGGAGTATTGTGATGATAGCAGCACGAGATAACGATCGGCACTTTACACCGGAAGAGTATTTTAGTTGGGAAGAAAAGCAGCTAGAAAAACACGAACTGATCGATGGTCGGGTTTATGCAATGAGTGGTGGCACTCAAAATCATAGTGCGATCGCTATAAATTTATTGTTATCGATTAGATCTCATCTGCGGGGAAGTAATTGTAATGTTTTTAACTCAGACTTAAAGGTTAACATTCTTAATACTCCTAACTATACGTATCCAGATGTGAGTGTTACTTGCGATAATCGAGATCGAGAAAATGCTATCTATATTACCTATCCCTGCTTAATTGTGGAGGTTTTATCGGATAGCACCGAAGCTTACGATCGAGGGAAGAAGTTTGAAAAGTATCGCCGCAACCCGAATCTGGTTGATTATGTTTTAGTCAGTTCGGATGAAATAGCGATCGATATTTATCATAAAAATGATGCTGGTGAATGGGTGATTTTGAGCTATCGTGAGGGCGAACGGGTTGAGTTTCAAAGTATCAATCTAAGTTTGCCGATCGAGCAATTATATGAGGAAATTATTTTCGATCGACAGCCCTAAATATACGATCCTTACACGTTATATTTTAGAGGCAATTCTGGTAGAGCCATTCGAGCAATAAAATTTTTCAGAGGAGGTAATTTTTGATGAAATTATGTGAGAATTTGGCGATCGGTGAGGTTAATTCCAAAATCTCAAATCTCAAAGCTTAAATCGATCGAGATAATTTACGTAAGTTTACAAAATTGTGTCAGTTTTTCTCACCGACAGGGCGATCGGGGTGGTTTAGTTTTTTGAGTTAAGGCAGACAACAAGCTGTTCAGAATGTTCGCAGTTAAAGCGCAGATGTGCGGGATAAGCCAACTAGGAATAGTATTGTACCGCATCTGCGACACAATTATAAGTTATACAGCTAAGATCGAGCATTATGGTATGTGGTAAGTGATATGATCGAAAATGTAAAATCACGGCAAGACGTGCTGGAGTTAGCTCATAAGAACGGTTTGGCGATTGAGGAAGGTTCCATTCAATTCAATGAATCGGGTCTTGATTTTCAAGTAGTGTTAGCAACGGATGCAGATGGAGTACGCTGGATTTTACGTCTTCCTCGGCGAGAGGATGTTCTGCCATCAGTAGATAAGGAAAAACAAACGCTGGAACTGATTGCTCCACTTCTCAGTGTGGAGGTGCCACGTTGGACGATTTGCACCGACGAACTGATTGCTTATCGGGCATTAGACGGTGTACCAGCAGGCACGATCGATCCAGAGGCAAAAGCTTATGTGTGGGAGATTGACCTAGCGAACGTACCTAATCAATTTCATGAGTCGTTAGCGAAGGGAATTGTTTCCTTGCATCAAGTTAGCGTTGAGAAAGCACGAGCAGCGGCTATTCCTGTGAAAACTGCCGAGGAAGTACGTGTTGAGATGAAGCATAGAATGGATGCCGTCAAAAGGGAATTTGACGTAGGTCAGACGTTATGGAAACGCTGGCAGTCCTGGCTT
>JAICRN010000449.1 GCA_025937335.1 Microcoleus sp. TY_ISSM_2_bin.22 | reverse complement strand
TATTGTCACCTCAAAAACAAACACTATAGAACTACATACTACAAGCATTTCTCTTCCTTGAGACGGCTCAGTCATAAGGTTTGAGCGGCAGTTCAACCTGGAACGTTGAGCCCAGGCCCACTTCACTCGTCACCTGTATTTTTCCGCTGTGTGCCTTGACAATTTGTTGGACGATCGCCAACCCCAGCCCAAAGCCTCCGCTATCCTGCGATCGCTCCGTGTCTACTCGATAGAAGCGATCGAAAATATAGGGTAAGTCCGCTTCTGGAATACCGCTTCCCGTATCGACGATCTGAATGACTGCCAAATTGGAATTAACAACTAGGCGTATCTTTACAGTTCCGCCAGCGGGAGTATATTTACAGGCGTTGTAAAGCAAGTTTTCGACTGCTTGCCGTAGCAGATCGGGATCGGCCAATAATTCAATCGGTTGTGCCGGTGATTCGCAGGTCAGTTTGATATTTTGGGCTTGTGCAAGTGCGAGAAACTGGGCTGCTAAATGGCTCAGCAATTCGTTGAGATTGATTAACCTGAGCGATTCCGGCGCAAGTCGCCCCTGATGGCGGGCCAACAGCAGTAAATTATTCACGAGCGCTCCCATTGATTTTGCGCTATCTACAATATTTTCTAAGGGAGGATGGTAACGTGAATCATCAGCCGCGATGAGCAACCCAAGCTGGGCATTAGTGAGAATGGCAGACAGGGGCGATCGCAACTCGTGAGAGGCATCGGCTGTAAAGCGCTGAAGCTGCTGATAGGCTTGCCGAATCGGTTGCATGGCCAGCCCGCTGAGAAACCAACCTGTGAGGGCAATTAAGCCCAGTGCGATCGGGACAGCGAGAGTTAGCACAACCTGAAGCTGAGTGAGCCTGTTTTGAGTTTCTGTCAGGGGAGTTGCAACCTGAAGATAACCGAGTATCCCAGTTCTACCTTCAACGGGCAATGTCACCTGACGCAGCCAGAGGCCTTTTCCCAAAAGTGGATCGGTCGATCGAACAGTGAGATAACCAAAAGACGTATTTAACTGCTCTGATGGAGGAGTCCCAAAAAAACGAACGAGCCGCCTTTGTGCGTTATACCAGCGTACATAAATCAGATCTTCTGCAAGGGGATGAGACCCACTGCCTAACAAGGGGACATGACTCAAATCTACCTGGTTCTGGTTTTGGCGAACTTCATAATACACGCTGGCAGCCATGACTCTAGTTTTGTCATAAAGCAGTAGGTCAAGGGCTTCTAGTTTATCTTTTACTTCAATCTGATAGATCGCCCCCGCAAACAGCACGAGAATGCTTCCCATTGAGAGGGTGAACCAACGAGCCAGATTGCGACGACTTTGATTAAACACGGCTTGTCTTGACGATCGTTACTTTTCAGGGGAAGTGAGGCGATAACCCATACCGTAAATGCTCTCAATCCAGTCTGCAGATCCTACAGCCTGCAAGCGTTGGCGGAGTTTGCGAACTAGAACCGTAATTGCATTGCTCTCTGGTTGGGTCCCCCATTCCCACACCGCTTGTTCAATCTGATTCCGAGTCAAAACTTGTCGGGGATGGCGCATAAAATACTCCAACAACTGAAACTCTCGACTGGAGAGGGAAACGGTTGCACCTTGTCGCTCGACGGTAAGAGTATCGAGGTGGAGGTGCAGATCCTCAAGACTGAGCGTATCTCCTTGCCAAAGGGGCGATCGCCGTCTTAATGCCCGGACTCGTGCCATGAATTCAACCAAATCGATCGGTTTCACCAGGTAATCATCTGCACCTGCGTCTAACCCGGTCACTTTTTCAGGAGTGGTGTCTCTTGCCGTGATCATCAAAATCGGCGCTGTTTTCCCTGCCGATCGATATTGACGGCAGAGATTTACCCCACTGATATGTGGCAACATCCAGTCCAAAATCAACAAATCATAATCTTTTTCTGATAACAGCCACTGTGCCGTCTCTCCATCTTTTACCCCATCCACGCTATGTCCTGCTTGAGACAGCACTGTTTGAAGTGGCATCAATTGCTTTGGGTCGTCCTCCACCAGTAGGATTCTCATAATATTTCCTTAATTTGGCTTATAAACGATATATTGATTTGCCAGCAATTCTCATTATGATTTTGGCAGAGAAGTTTGAACTGGTTAGGACTGTGGGGTGGACGATGGAAGTGGACAGACTTCCATGGCTTGAATCAAGCCGTGCTCAAGGGTGAATCGATGACCCACGTGCTCATCGACAAGAACTGCTCCAGCCAAGTCACGCACGACCTGATGCACATCTACCAAAATGCGCCCGATCTCCTCCGAGTAAAAGGAAACCGGCTCGACGTGCGGATCGATCTCGCTCCATTGCTCCGTCCAGTAAGCGCGAACTTCTTCAGGTCCACGGACAAAACCGCCTTTGAACGCTTTCGGCCAAGCCACGTCCGGAGTCATGAGGGCAAGGGCAGCGTCAATGTCTCGCGCGTTGAAGGCTGCATACGCCGCATGGAGCAGTTCGATTTCTGGTGTAGGTCGATCTGACATAAGTTGATCTGACAAAACAAGTATGGTGACAGCAGGTCTGATTATGCAAGATTATGAGAGTGATTCCCATCCAAACTCGCTATTTTGAGGAATTTCGGGATCTGAAACCGTTATTCCCTCGTTAGCGATCTAGGCTTGAAAGCTCAATTTATGGTGCAAGGGTTTCAAAATGAGAATTGCTGTTGATATGCTGATGGAATTTACCTATTTTAAGCATTAATCTAAAAATGCAAACGCTTGCTTTTTTTCTACTTGCAGCTTTAGGAGAAATCTCCGGGTGTTACGCTTTCTGGGCATGGGTGAGACTTGAAAAGAGCATTTTGTGGGTTGTTCCAGGCATTTTAGCTTTAATCAGTTTTGCGCTTTCTATAACTCAAGTCAATGCTTCAAATGCTGGAAGAGTATATGCTGCCTAGGTCGGTATTTACATTCTTGCATCTCTGGTTTGGTTGTGGCTCATCGAAGGAGTTAAGCCAGATAAGTGGGACTTGCTTGGTGTTACAATTTCGCTGATGGGAACCGCTGTAATTTTGTTCAGCCCACATCGCTAATGGGTGTTAACATCGAACTGGAACAGTTGACGCATCTCCCTTGAGTAGGATTTCAGCAGAGCGATCGCTCCACTAAAGTGCAAGTATAGCAATCCTAAATCATTTGTGAATTTCTGATTCCTTCAGACCGGGTTCGGGGAGGGTTGGGGTGGGGTAAAAAATTTATGTGGCAGGTTACTAAACGTTGGCTAAAAGCATCAGGCGCAGAGTTTTGGGTGCCATTGCCGTTTGTGGCGATCGCGTTTTGGGTTGGTTCCAGTTTCCTAATGGCTCAAGGATTACAACAACCCCAGATTCCAGAGAATAAACTTCAGGCAGATACCCAGCTTAAAGCAACGGTGTCTGTCAATATATTGCTCATCAACGCGGTGATTAACCGAAAACAAGGAACAACCCTGGTTGCGGTAGAAACAGCAGAACCCATTTTGAAGCGATTGGAATTAGAATTGCCAATGACTGACGCAACCCAGATAGAGACAGCGATCGCGCAAGAACTACAGTTATCGCGTCAAAATGTTCGCCAGTTAGTCCGTTACGAGATCGTTGACTAAGTTGATTGTTTCAATATTGCGATCGCATCCAGTCAAATAAGGTTGGCAAATCCATAAGTTTCCTCACTGCGATCGAGCAATTCCTCAAGCGGCAAGAAGCGCCAAATACTCTTGCCGCTTGAGGATTAAGAACTACTGAGTGACGATTTCGTTATTTATGGAAACATTCGCTGCAGTTTGCCGAGCAATTTGTTCTGCCAATGATTTTTGTTCTGACGTTTGAACGCGCCCTGTTAACACAATCGAATTATCCCGATCGTCTGCGTCCAAATCGAATGCCTTGAGGGTGGCATCGGAGTCTAAGGCCTCTTCTACGCGATCGGCAATATCGTCAATTTGTTGATTCTGAGGCGTCTGTGCCGTAGTGGTTGCAGGCGCTGAAGTGCTTGGAGCCGTCGTATTTTCAGTGGTTGTTGTGGGAGCAGAAGTAGATGGAACAGTTGTCTGTGAAGTATTGGGGGGGGTGCAAGCACCTAAACCCAAAATTGCAACTGTGCTGACGCTGATTCCTTGCACCAATAGCTTTAATAATTGCATATTCTTTGTTTGTTTTGTTTGTTGTGAAACGCAATTTTGCCGATAAACCTCAGCATGAAGTCTTTGAGCCTTTCAAGTTAACAAGTGAATGTACGATAGTTCATCTATCAAAAGGAATGCTTTTTACAACCCTATTAATAAAAGGCAACAAGAAATCACATCCAGTGAACTAAGGTTGGCAAATCTATAAGTTATCTCAATCGGTTCTGTTCCTAAGTATAGGAAGCAAATGTGATCCAAATGTGAGTAACAGAAATCAGTCTATCACTTTTCGCTCACATTCATCAATGACGCTAGAAACAAGACGAAACAACAGAGAAGCATTTGGCTTGACAAGAAGCGTTATGACTGCAACGAATGTAGAAAAATTAGTAGAACACTCTTGGCATCACCTCTCTGTCGAGAAAGTGGCTCGGATTTTAGAGGCTGACCTGGAAACAGGTCTATCTTCCGAGGTGTCAGCCCAACGGCGCGAGATCCTCGGCCCCAATCAACTAACGGCTCAGAAGCAGAAAAGTGCCTGGTTGCGGTTTTTTCAGCAACTGAATCAGCCGCTAATCTACATTTTGTTAGCTGCTGGGATAGTTACAGCATTTCTGAAAGAGTGGATTGATTCAGGGGTAATTTTGGGGGTGGCTCTGACGAATGCCACCATCGGTTTCGTTCAAGAATCAAAGGCAGAAAATGCGATCGCCGCCTTAGCAAAATCTGTTGCAACCGAGGCAACCATTCTTCGCAACGGTCAAAAGCAAGTGGTTTCATCCAGCGAACTGGTTCCTGGCGATCTCGTCTTGCTGACTTCAGGGGATAAAGTGTCTGCGGATCTGCGGCTGATCGAAGTCCGTGACTTACAGGTCGATGAGTCAGCGTTAACGGGAGAATCTGTCCCGGTT
>JAICRN010000461.1 GCA_025937335.1 Microcoleus sp. TY_ISSM_2_bin.22 | reverse complement strand
CTTTTAGCAATACTTGAGACCGTTGCTATATATTGATTCCATGGCTTTATGCCTCCCAATTTAAAACTATTAAATTTGTCTAAATATCTGCGGAATGTGGGCTTGAGACTCTAAATCTACTGCTAGCCAAGTTTGATGGCCGGCCGCTGTGCGTCCTAAACGCTGTTGCAATTGATAGCGTTGTTGTAAAATTTTTCCTGGAGCTAACACAGCATTGCCCTCTTTTTTTTAATTATACGAAATTGCCTTAACTATTAAATTAGCTATTTTGCCTTGAGCGTTAAATTGCTACTAGAAGTTATTAGCCGTGCATTTCTCCATTTGGCATGATTGTACCGCGCAACTGAGCTCCCGCTAAATTAGCACTGCTCAAATCTGCCCTAATCAAAGTTGTGCGGTGCAAAATTGCATCCCGCAACTCTGTTCTAGCCAGGTAAGCATCGGTCAGATCGGCTTCACTCAAATTTGCCTGATTAAAGTTAGCTCGACTCAAATCAGCCCTCACCAAATTAGCTAAACTCAAGTCAGCCATAACTAAATTAGCATTGCTCAACTTAACATCAGGAAGAAATGCACCCCGCAAGTTAGCGCCCGCCAATTCAGCATCAATTAAGACAGCTCTTTCCAACCTAGCATTTGTCATTACAGCCCAGGAAAAATTCGTTTCTATCAAAGTTGCTTCAGTCAAAAATGTGCCATCTAAAATAGCTTGGCTCAAATTCGCCTGAGTCAGATTTGCTTCCTGCAGGGATGCTTCAGTCAAGTTCGCTTGACTGAGATTAGCTTTAGTCAAATCTGCACCTAGCAAGTTGACGCCCCGCAAATCGGCACCTTGAAAATTTGCACCCCGCAAGTTTGCACCCTCAAAAATCCGCTGCTCCTTGCGCAAATTTGCACCGCGCAAGCAGGCACCGCGCAAATCGGCACCTTGCAAATTGACTCCTCGCATATCTGCATCGGTCAAATTTGCATCGATAAAAACTGCCAAAGAGATGTTAGCTTTGCGAAAGTCTGCACCTTGCAAAGTAGCTCCATGGAAGTCTGCATCGGACAAATTTGCTCCGCTCAAGTTTGCCTGATTCAAGTTAGCACCATACAGCTTTGCAGTAGTTAAATTTGCGCGCTGAAGGTTAATTCTACTCAGGTAAGACATCGCTAAGTTTGCACCCCAGAGGTCAGCACTGCTTAAATTTACCCCAATTAAATCGGCACCTCTCAGGTAGACGCCTCTAAGATTTATACCTTGAAAATCTAGTTCTCCTGATGTATATCGCCTTAAAATTTCGCTGGCATTCATATTTTGTTGTTGTTAGTTGGGCAAAATCTACTATTTCTAGACTCCTTGATTTTCAGTCCTAGCCTTGCCGACTTAATTTGTGTCGCCCCAGACTTTAGTCTGGGCATTTAATGAGTTTGATTCACAAATTCTTGAGTCCAAGCGACTGTTTTGTTTCCTAACTGCCGCCCGTGAATTTTCACGTGAGTAAGATATTGTGATTGTAAAGTACACAGTTTTTTGTGAATGTATATAGCTGTAGCCTGTTGGTTTGGTACTTCGGTAGACTCCAGAATGACGTGGAGCCAACCGTCTTTAAATCCCGCTGTAGCACCAATTCCCTTTGGCTGCAGCAATTGATTGAGCAATTGGGCGATCGCCTTTGGTTTGCCTTGTTTTGCCATTTCCACAAGCTGATACTGATTTGATTTTTGGTTAGAGAGTTGCTGCTCTGTTTCGGAAATATTTTCTACAATATTCTCCTGCGTTTCTGAAGAATATCTTCCGTTTTCTCTTAACTCCACTTCGCTGAGAATTTCGATTAATTTGTCGGTAAATCCCTGAACTATTCCCAAATAATCTCTGAGACTTTTATATTTCCAGTTCAAACGCTCGTCTGCACTTTCTGTATAAAGTTTTTTGTTCAAAGCAGATTCTAACTCGCTGAAGATATTTTCTATTTGCGCCGTTGCGGAGTTAGCACTTTGACTGACTAATCCTTTCATTTCTTCTTCCAATCCCAACTTGCGTTTGATGGAATCGCTAATATTTAGCGTAACCGGAGCTGCCGCCGGATCGAAACTGTCTAGAATTGTCGGCGTTTCTGCCACTAGGAATGTTTCTACCAATTCGTGTCTGAAATCGGCAGCGGAATTATTGCTGCTGGTTTCAGGTTTTTTAAAATGTACATTTTCTGCCGTGTCCGGCACTAAGTAACTGTTGAGGGGGTCATAACGATAGTGAGTTGCAGCAGCTTGAATGATTTGAGTAATATCCCCCGGCTCAAAATAATCGCTGCGCCTGTCAATCTGCTCGATCTCTTCATAAAGACTGTTGTTTAAATGCGTCTGATCGTAATCTTCGCTAGCAGAATCTTCGGAGCGCTCGCGTTCTTCCTGTTGTAATTTTGCGTAACAAGGATTCATCGCTTTGATAATCACGCTAGCCGCTTGGTCGCATTCATCTGTGTTGTCGAGATTGCCCGCCGTTGTGTACAACTGAGATTCGAGTTCGGTCAGCGTGGGACAAACATTAAACAGTTCTCGCAGCAGATTGTCAAGTTCTTGGCTTTTCAGCAGGAGCAAGTCGCGATCGCTAAAAGTAAACTGGTGATAAAGACTCGAAAAAATTAGGATTTTAGCCCTCAGCGGATTTGTTTGCTGCAAAATTTTTTGTCTGACATCAAATAAATTACCGGGGTTTCTTTCCTTTTTTTTGCTGGTGGATAGTTCAGAACTGAAGTGATCTTCAAATACGGGTGCTTCCTGACCGCCAAAACTAGATATGTTTGTTTCTAATTTGGTGAAGTCTTCAAATTCATACAGCCTGCTAAGCTGACAGACTATGAGGTCGGATACTAAAGCATACTCGTTTTTTTTATTAACCTTAGAAACTATATTATTTAAAACAGCTTCAATGTCTTCTAACCTGCTATATTTGGCGCAGAGTTCTTCGATTAAACTCCTTACATCTGCGCTGGCGAGTTGGGCCGGATCGTTTTCCCAAAAGTCTTTACAAGCAAAAAATAAGATTTTTTTAAGGCGCGAGAGATGGACATCTTGTTCTAATTCGCGAACAACTTCATCTAAAATAGATAAAGGTTTCATAGTTTTCCTCTCCAAAAAATACCCTGTCAACAGTCAGCAAGAAATAATACAATTATACCACATTTGATAAATGCAAGACTTTGATGCGATCGTAATTGGCAGCGGTATTGGCGGCTTAGTCGCCGGCTCGATGCTAGCTCGCTACGGCAAGCGGGTTCTCGTATGCGAGAGCCACACCATAGCGGGCGGGGCAGCTCACAGCTTTTCGCGCCGGGGATTTCACTTTGATTCGGGGCCTTCTTTTTATTGCGGTTTGACTGACCCGCAGTCGTTTAATCCTTTGCGGCAAGTTTTTGATGTTTTGGAGGAATCGATCGCGGCAATTTCCTACGATCCCCTGGGGCATTACCATTTTCCAGAGGGAAGTTTGCCTGTTTATGCTGATGCGAGAAGTTACTTAGATGCTGTAGCTAGGTTCGCACCGCAAGGTGCTGTAGAATTGCAGCAATTTCAACAAAATTTATTAGTTTTGTATGAAGCTTTGCGTGGAATTCCGGCTTTAGCGCTGAGATCCGACTGGCAGTTAATACCTGTTTTGCTATCTCGGTACTCGCCTGCGTTGCTGAAGTTGTTGCCGTTTGTAGGTGCGATCGCGGGTTCAGCAGGTTCCTTGATGGATCGGGACGTGCGCGACCCTTGGGTGCGGCGTTTGATCGATTTGGAGTGCTTTTTGCTGTCGGGTTTGAAAGCGCACGAAACTGTCGCGCCGGAAATAGCTTTTATGATTGGCGAACGATCGCGCTGTGCGATCGAATATCCTGTAGGTGGCAGCGGTGCGATCGTCGATGCTTTAGTCAGAGGTTTGCAGCGCTGGGGAGGAAAATTGCGCCTGGGAACTCCCGTCGAGCAAATATTAGTTGAATCCGGCAAAACCACCGGCGTTCGCTTGCAAAAAGGCGAAATTATTCGCGCCCCAATAGTCATTTCAAATGCCACCGTCTGGGATACTTATACAAAATTACTGCGCGCTGAAGATTTGCCGCAAAGCTACCGAAAAAGCGCTTTGTCGGTGCCAGCAGTAGACAGTTTCATGCACCTGCATTTAGGAATTAAATCCGAAGGACTCGAAGGTTTGACCGGCCACCACGTCGTCGTTCACGATAGCAAGATTGACATTACAGTACCCGGAAATACTTGCATGATTTCGATTCCTACAGTGTGGGATGCAACTCTCGCGCCGCCGGGACATCACGCCGTTCACGCTTATACATTGGAACCTTACGAAGGTTGGGAATATGGCGAATTGTATCAGCAGAAAAAGCAAGATCGATCGCAATCTCTGTTTCAAGCTTTAGAAATAATTATACCGGATTTGCGATCGCGAATAGTCTTAGAGTCGATCGGCACACCGCTAACCCACGCCCGATTTTTGCGCCGATATCAAGGAACTTACGGGCCTGCAATCGCCGCCGGAAAAGGCACATTTCCCGGGCCGCAAACACCAATCAAAGGGTTGTATCGGGTGGGAGACAGCACCATGCCGGGAATTGGCGTGCCCGCCGTCGCAGCATCGGGTATTTTGTGCGCGAATACTTTGGTAAATTCGGATGTGACAGCACAATTTTTGTAAATTGGTAGAGGAAGCGGGCGGGTTTTGCCAAAGATATTTTCGGCAACTCAAAAAATAGATCGACCCGCCCTCTCGTAACCCGCAAACTGCTTGCTGGGGCGCTAATGAGTGCTAAAAACTGATTATCCACCAGCGGCAAAAGCGCCCATAATTGCGATCGACAAAGCCAAACCTGGCAACAGCAGCAATCCTAACATCAAAGCATCGTGTCCACTCATCACTTTCTCCTGATATTGACCTTTGACATTATACTCTATAAACTGCTATCTTGCCTCGACCTTAAG
>JAICRN010000099.1 GCA_025937335.1 Microcoleus sp. TY_ISSM_2_bin.22 | reverse complement strand
ATATGGATAGATAGTTCCACTTTTTCTGACGAACTGTGGGAGGGTATACGTGATTCGCTCATCGTTAAAAAATCCTAGTTTTAATTCTTAAGTTTCAATTCCTTCTAGGAATTTAGGCTTTTTTGTTTTGAAGGAAGTGTTTTGAAGGAAGTGATGCCTTACCTCTGGTAGATATTCACAGCGGATGAAAACCTATATTTTTTACACCCTTACCGTCCCGCTTCCGTCATTTGACCAAATTATGTGCTTGTTGTCAAGCGCCAGTAACTTCTAACCAATATTTTTAAGTTGGCGATCGCACTCCTGAGAGCAACCTGACTGAGTTGGAGGTTTGATGGCGGATGTTGGCTATCGCCTGTTCCCCAACCGTTCAAAAGCTTTTTGTACAATAACAGAGAGAAAACTTTTTTCCCAGGAGGGCGTATTGGCTGGAGATGACTGTTTAACATAGCATAAATACAATAAATCTGTCAACCCACGGTCTAGAAAAAATTAAATTCTATTTAAGTCTCTAAATGAGTATAAATGATTGTAAATTGAATGAAGTTTTATAATACAACAAAAGTCAATCTTTTGCCGATAGGTTTTATGACTAACGTTCCTGTATCTCGCATTCGTAATTTTTCGATTATTGCTCACATCGACCACGGAAAATCTACCTTGGCCGATCGCCTGTTGCAGGCGACTGGGACTGTTCAGGCACGGGAGATGAAGGAGCAGTTTTTAGACAATATGGATCTCGAACGCGAACGCGGCATTACGATCAAGCTGCAAGCGGCTCGGATGAATTATACTGCCAAGGACGGTCAGGAGTACGTGCTGAATCTGATCGACACTCCCGGACACGTGGACTTTTCTTACGAGGTGTCGCGATCGCTCGCTGCTTGCGAAGGGGCGCTGCTGGTGGTAGACGCATCTCAAGGCGTGGAGGCACAAACTTTGGCAAATGTCTACCTTGCCTTGGGAAATAATTTGGAAATTATTCCAGTTTTAAATAAAATTGACCTGCCGGGGGCAGAACCGGAACGTGTAAAAGGGGAAATTGAAGAAATTATCGGTCTCGACTGCAGCGGGGCGATTGAGGCTTCGGCTAAGGAAGGAATTGGTATAGATGAGATTTTGGAGTCGATCGTCGAATTGGTGCCGCCGCCGCAGGATACTGTTGACAAACCGCTCAGGGCGCTAATTTTTGACAGTTATTACGACCCTTATCGCGGGGTAATTGTGTATTTCCGAGTGATGGACGGAAGTGTCAAAAAGGGCGATCGAGTTTTGTTGATGGTTTCGGGTAAGGAATATGTCATCGATGAATTGGGAATCCTTTCACCGACTCAAGTTCAAGTAGACGAACTGCACGCAGGGGAAGTTGGTTATCTGGCTGCGGCAATTAAAGCCGTAGCGGATGCTCGCGTCGGCGATACGATTACTTTGGTCAAAAAGCCGGCACCGGAGCCTTGGCCGGGTTATACAGAAGCAAAACCGATGGTTTTTTGCGGCTTGTTCCCGATCGATGCTGACCAATTTCCCGATTTGCGGGAAGCTTTAGAAAAACTCAAACTCAACGATGCGGCGCTTTCTTACGAACCGGAAACTTCGAGTGCGATGGGATTTGGTTTCCGCTGCGGTTTCTTGGGTTTGCTGCACATGGAAATTGTGCAAGAAAGACTGGAGAGAGAATACAATTTGGATTTGATTGTTACGGCTCCTTCTGTGGTTTATCAAGTCACAACAAATAAAGGAGAAGTGTTAACAATTGACAATCCCAGTCACTTGCCAGAGCCTCAGTATCGCGAGAAAATTGAGGAACCTTATGTGCGGGTAGAAATGCTGTCGCCGGAAACTTATGTGGGCGCGCTGATGGAACTGTCTCAAAGTCGGCGGGGCATTTTTATGGATATGAAGTATCTGAGTCAAGGCCGAACTACGCTGGTTTACGAGTTGCCTTTGGCGGAGGTGGTGACTGACTTTTTTGACCAGATGAAATCGCGATCGCGCGGTTATGCGAGCATGGAGTATCACATAATTGGCTACCGCGAAAATCCGTTGGTGAAAATGGACATTTTAATTAATGGCGATCCGGTTGATGCTTTGGCGATGATCGTACACCGGGATAAGGCTTACAATGTGGGCCGCGGGTTGACGGAAAAACTCAAGGAGTTGATTCCCCGCCATCAATTTAAGGTTCCCATTCAAGCCACAATTGGCGCGAAGGTGATTGCTTCGGAACACATTCCGGCTTTGCGGAAAGATGTGTTGGCGAAGTGTTACGGCGGTGATATTTCGCGGAAAAAGAAGTTGCTGCAAAAGCAGGCGAAGGGTAAGAAGCGGATGAAGTCTGTGGGTACTGTGGATGTGCCGCAGGAGGCTTTTATGGCGGTGCTGAAGCTCGATCGAGATTCGTAATCTGTGTGGCTTTTTGTCAGGAACAGGCTTTCCGGTCTGTTCCACAAAGAGTCAGTCTTCTTGTCGGTTCTAGGAACAGGCTTTCCGGTCTGTTCCACAAATGGGGTTCTAGGAACAGGCTTTCCGGCCTATTCTACCTTTTGCAGATTAAGGGCGATTCCCTACGGGATAGCTGCGCTTCACGCTCTTGACCCAAGAAATTGGTTGAGCTAAACTAAAACTTACTTTAAATTTCTTATATGTAGATGCACATAATCAGCTACAAACGGGTGCGTGAATATAGCGAAACTCATGCTGATTGCGGGGAAGCTTTGGAGAACTGGTTTAAAATTGCTAGCAAGGCTAAATGGTCTAACTTAATTTAGGTACAATCGGTTTTTCCTAAAGCCGAAGCAGTTGGGGGTTTTACAGTTTTTAATATCAAAGGTAATAATTATCGATTAATCGTTAGTATTGATTATGAAAGCAAATTAATTTATATCAAATATATTCTCACCCATGCTGAGTATGATAAGGAGAAATGGAAAAATGACCCTTACTTTTAATCCAGATAAATACAAAGAGTTATTGTCTCTGTATCAGCCGAAAATAATTAGAAATGAAGCGGATAATGAGAAGGCTCTGGCTATTGTGCAAGAGTTAATGCACCAGCGCGATCGAACTCCTGAAGAAGACGAGTTATATGAATTGCTGATTGCATTAATTGAAAAATTTGAGCAAGAATACTATGCACCAGGAACCACAGCAACGCCTCATTCAACATTGCTGTTTTTGATGGAACAAAGAGAGTTAAAGGCTGCGGATTTGGTGGGAGTTATTGGGTCTGAAAAAAGAGTGTATGAATTGGTTAATGGTGAGGGAGATATTGGCAAAGAGCTGGCATTGATTCTGGGAAGTTTTTTTCATGTAGAGCCGAGTTTGTTTGGTAATTAAGGGAAGTAGAGTATAATAGAAAAATAAGAAGTTGAAATGAGTGAAATTATGGCTGCAGCGTGAGGGGCGATCGCCCCCTCGCATCACAGCTTACTACAACTTAAACAAGAATGCTTTGTTGAAACTCGCGCTGAATTTCATCTACAACTTTGCGATCGCGATTTGAGCGATGCCACCAGTGGCTACAGCCATCTTGACAATATTTGCAGTACCTGCGCGCATCGGCAATTGCCAATAAACTCATTAACAGGAAAAAGGTTTTGATAAATTCTGAGGGCGGGAGTTTCAAAAGCTTTGCCATTTGTTCTTTTAATCGCCCTCTACTCAGTAACACACAAGGGGTGTAAGTTGGGCGAAGTTTTGATTTGGCAATTGCTAGGGAAACATCTTCTTCTCGCGCCCCTGCTTGGAGGGTCATGTAGGATAGCCGCTGCAATATTTCCTGCTGGTATTCGGTTGGGAAGCTTAAAAACCAGTTTTTTGCATCTTCTTGGCTAATTAATTCTTGTTGAATTTGATTGATTGTAATTTCAATCATCTGTTGATTTGAGTTTGCCGGATGCTTTTGCTCGATCGATCGCATCTTGAATCAGAAGGTAGACAAAGTTGGAGATCGATCGCTTTTCGATATCGCACAACTTTTCGAGATCCTTTTTAGCCTGTGTTGGCAAAACCACTGAAATCCGCTCGCTGTCGCTCATGCCTTGCAATCTGTTGGAAGTTTCCCCTATTGTGCCACCTCGCCCGTCCAGCTCGTGCATCCACAGTCAGCTTTATGCTTACTTATGCACACTAATGCTTACTTTATGTTATTTTTATGGGTAATGTCAGAAGCCAGCGCATCCACCGACCAAGTTTCTGCGCTGGCTCTGGCTCCGTTTAGCAATGGAGACTTCTCTATTATGAAATACGAAGGATACTTGAAGCCGTGGGCAGTAGCCCGCTTGCTTCCCACTTTGCAATGGGCGATCGTCTGTCGCTATCGCAGCCGATCGGATGCGGAGGGACATCTTCAGTTGTTTCGGCAACGAGTGCCCAACATCCGATTTGAAGTGGTGTTTGATTTACCCTCTCGCCGAGGATAACTTTTTGAGGGAGGGTTTTTGATAAGTTAACTGTCAAATTATCGAGGGCGATCGCACTTTTGGACGTGAAGGGCGATCGCTCTTGAGCAAAGAAATTGATTGAGCTAAACTAAAATTTAGTTTAATAGGACTTACGCATCGGGGCCCAGAAACCGGGTTTTTTTACGAAATACTTCGTTACACACCGTAAATTTGGTAAAAAACCCGGTTTCTTTGAGTGAGATTAAGAGCTATCGCACTTGCTGAGATTAAGGGCGATCGCACATCACCCGATATTAATGCCAATTCAAATAGCCAGCAGCTTTACAAATCACCTAATGCCTGTAACCTCTCAAGACAGCGTTGCGACCAATCAGTCTCGCTAAGCTCATCATAAAAGTTCTTAGCTGATCGATAGTGGAAAATTACATCTGGTATTTGACCCAATTTCAGAAGGGTTTGAGCCAGCATATAGTGAGCATTAGCAGCATTTTGTTTCTGTTCTAGCTGTTCTGCTAAAGCCAAAGCAGGCAAAAAATACTCAACAGCTTGTCGATTTTGGCTGAGGTCATAATGGAAGCTACCAAGATCGTATAAAGCGCTTTGTTCTCCAACTCGATCGCCTAATTCCCTAATTACTGACACTTGCTCACTGTAATAAGTCACAGCTCGATCGTTCTGTCTGAGCTTTTTGGAAATGCCACCAAGCCAGCCTAAAGTTTCCCGTTGAGCGCTGCGGTCATTGATGGTTTTAGCTAGGGCTATTCGTGTCTGGAAATAATTTAAGGCTAGTTCCCATTGATTTGCCTCGCGGTAATCGCACCCCAGCCAAGCTAAGGCTAAACTTTCCATTGCCGTATCTGCTAGCTGGCGGGCAATTCCTAACATTTGGGTGTGAGGCTCAATGGCTTTCTGGTACTCGCCTTGATTGTAATAACTTTTGCCTAAATTTTGCAGCGCCCAACCGATGCCCGATTGGTCGTTTAGTTCTTGTAAAGATTGCAACTGTAATTTATACAATTCAATTGCTTCTGGGAATTCTTGGTCAGCAATGAGACTTTCACCGAGCTGTTTTAACTGTGTTTGTACATAGGAAATCCAGTGCTGTTGCCCCATTTCCCGAAATAGCTGGTAAGCCCGATTGAAAGCGTCAATTGCTTCTCGCCGTCGCTTTAGCTTCGCAAAAGCCCGACCTGAATAACCATAAGCCTGAGCCGCCGTATATCTGTCTCCAATTGCTTCGGCAATAGTTAAACTTTGCTGATTTAGTTCAAGAGATTCTTGATAGTTTTGGATGTTGAAATTGCAGTTAGCTATATACATGAGAGCCTGAGATTCCTGAGAGCAAGCGCTTAATTCTCGCGCAATAGCTAACTGTTGCTCGTGTAAGTCAATCGCTTTCTGATACTGCTTTAGGGAATTGTAGCTACAGCCCATGTTCCCTAGAACATTGGCTTCTTGAGCGCGAGCCCCAATTTGCCTTGCGATCGCTAAAGATTGCTCGTGAAACTCGATCGCCTTCTGGTTTTGATCTAGTGAATTGTAGCAATTACCCAAACCACTCAGGGCAGACTGTTCCCCAGATATATCCCCGATTTCTCGTGCGATGAGCAACTGTTGCTCGTTAAACTCGATCGCTTTTTGGTACTGTCCTAATGAATTGTAACTATTGCCTAAATTCCCCAGAGTGGCTCCCTGACCCCGGCGATCGCCAATCTCTCGCGCGATCGCCAATTGTTGCTCGTAGAACTCGCTCGCTTTCTGGTACTCTGCTAAATAAAAGCAGATATTGCCCAAACCAGCCAAGGCACTCGATTCTCCCTGACGATCTCCAATTTCCCGGTTGATCGCCAACTGTTGCTCATAGCACTCTCTTGCCCGCGGGTACTGACTTAAATTGGAATAGCAATTACCCAAACCGCATAGAGCGAGTGCCTCTCCGGATCGGTCATTGATTTCTCGGCTGAACGCCAGATACTGCTCGTAGCCATCTATCGCCCGCTGGTACTGACCTAGATTGCGGTAGCTACCGCCCAAATTGCATAGAGCCTTAGCTTCGTTATTGCGATCGCCAATCTCTCGGGCGATCGCCAACCATTGCTCATAACACTCAATGGCTGTCTGATACTGGCTTTGATTGCTGTAGCTCCAGGCCAAGCCACCCAGGGCCGATCCTTCCCCAGAGCGATCGCCAATCTCTCGCGTGATGACCAATTGTAGCTCACCGCACTCAATAGCTTTTTGGTATTGACCGAGGTAGTTATGGCAACTGTTCAGGTTGCCCAGGGCTCCGGCTTCGCTAAGACGATCGCCGAGTTCTCGTGCGATTGTCAACCAATGCTCGCAGAACTCAAGAGCTTTCTGGTGCTGTCCGAGAGACTGGTAGCTACGACCCAAGCCACCTAATCCAAGAGCCTCTTGCGCGCGATGGTTTATCTCCCGCGCGATCGCCAGCGTCTGCTCGTAGAACTTGATCGCTTTCTGGTATTGAGAAATAGATGAGTAACTATTGCCTAAAGCGCCTAGATCGGTGCCTTCCCCAGCCCGATCGCCTATCTCTTGATGAATCAATAGCGCCTGTTCCAAGTATTCTATTGCTTTTGGGAACTGGCTCAAGGCGTTGTGAATACTACCTATCCCTAGTAGAGCCTCTGCTTCTCCTTTACGGCTATTAATTTGTTGTGCCGCTTCTAGTGCTTTTTCATACTGTTCTTTAGCTTGAGCATACTTGCTGCGACCCTTATAAATATTTCCTAGTGTGATATAGTTCCCCCAGTCGTTAGAACTACTCGGTTGTTTGGGTTGCGAATCCGACATTTTTTACCTCCGATACCTATAAATAATCAGTTCATTCTGTTAGAAATAACATCTACTTATTTCTATTTATCTATCGGGCTATCGCCCTAACTTTTATGCAAAGGTCAGGGATTTGTTGCACAATTCAAATTTTTGCATAGCAAAGCTTTCGCCGATCGCACTCAAAAATATCTCAGTCCGCAGAAGGCGCATTGCAGCCTCCCATTTATATATCTGGGCAAATCCAGAAAATTATGCAAAATCCCAGAAAATAAATTAAAAAAATTACTGGCAGTACCCGAAACTAGAGTCAAAGCGAGAAATTTACCAAAGTTCAGCCTTACTCCCCTGTCGGGTAGCTAACTGTAGTCAGTAATAGCTCAAAAGCCCTCCCACCAACTTTTTGACTTGTAACTTGCACCCTTTGCGCTTTAGCCTTTACTTATCATACGCTAGCTGAGTCTGGCAATAAACTGACACTCATCAGGACTTATGTTAGAATTCCATCAGGAAATTTAGAGACACCCATCTATGGCATCCACAAACGATCGCTTCGTCGAAGCCGAAAGCCGCTGGGACTTAAAAACTCTGTACTCGGACTTGGCCGCCGTTAAGGGAAAGCCTCTCACCCCCGTAGAAAAGCTGCATCTGCGGGGGTTGCTTTGTGGCTTCAGTCCGGCTGAAATCGCCGAAAAGCTGCAAAAGAATCCCAAGGGTGTTGAAACTGACCTCTGTGCCACTATTTATAAATACGTTAAAGCCTTTGTGGGTAAAGGCATTGAAAAGATAGAAAACTGGAGAAACATTGCTGAATGGCTTGAAGAGGCTGGATATAAAACTAAGCCACCTGCTAAATTACCTATTCAAAACGGTTTATCTGAAAATAGTAAAGTTAATGTAAGCAATATAACGTTTGAGAACAATCAAATAACAATTGATGTTTTCCTACAAATAACTGTACCGCTACCTTCAGAACTATCAATACAAAATCTAGACATCAACGATAACAACGCTAACTAAAATTTAGCTGCAATTCAACAGATTGGTAGGGTGTAGCGACTAAAATCAGGAAGCGCAATCGCACCTTTACCCGATCGCGCGGGGCGATCGCACACTGCATTTCTTACAAAAGGGCGATCGCGCTTCTATTGTGCTATGATTCGATCGGAGCATCAGTGACTAAAAACAATAGCAAGAATTACCATTCAAATTCGCGACGAACTAGCGATTGCGATCGATAAATAGTAGTAGGTATTGCTAGTGCAACGTAACGCATCAGTCATAGATTAGAATAGAATAGAGACAAACGTGCAATCCCCCCGAACAGCAATAAAAAAATAGCCAGCCGATCTTTACCTATGAGTATCACCCTCACCCCCGAACAAGAACAACTCATCCAAGCCCAACTCGCTAGCGGGCGCTATACCAACGTTACCGAAATCATTGCTGACGCGCTAAGGCTGCTGGAAAAACGCGATCGATACAATCGCTGGGTAGAAGAAGTTTGCGCCAAAATCGACATCGCCACCACACAACTCGATCGCGGTGAAGGAGTGGATGGTGAAACGGCGATCGCTCAAATTAGAGCCAAATTTCACAAAGCTCGATCGGTATAATCCCTGATGAGCCAATATATCATCTCACCTGAAGCGATTCGCGACCTTGACGAAATCGCAGACTATTTCGTCGCACGCAACGTTGAAGCAGGCGAACGATTCATCGATGAATTCACTAAAAAATGCCGCTACTTGACACAATTTCCTTTGATGGGACGCACTTATAGTCAACTTCGCCCCTACTTGCGCGGTATTCCTGTGCAAAACTACATTATCTTTTACCGCATCGCGAACGATGGAATTGAAATTATGAGAATTATCAGAGGCGATCGGGATTTAGAAGCTTTTTTTGAAGAGAATGGAGCATAGGTTAGGAATCAAATGACTGAAGAAGAACTCCTTAAGTTATATAAAAAATTGATGCAGGTGTGAAAGTAGCAATTGCCGAAGCATATGAAAAACACTGCCGACTAGGACAATCAATTAGTATCTGGCGTGATGGTAAAATCGTGACTATAACTGCTGCTGAGATTCCACCGCTATCCAATAACGACACTATATAATTATAATTCCCGTCTATTGTGCTAGGATTCAATTAGAGCGTCAGTGAGTAAAAAAATGGCAACAATTACCCTTCAAATTCCCGACGAACTAGCACTGCGGCTAGATACTCTCAAAGATGAGTTACCACAGATTTTGATGCTGGGATTGAGGGAAGTCGAAGCCAATCCTTCAAGCGGATTTTCGGGACTCACGAAGATATTAGAATTTATAGCAAGTTTACCCTCGCCACAAGAAATATTAGCCCTGCGTTTATCCGACGATCTTCAAGCTGAAATCGATACTTTATTAGAGAAAAATCGCACAGAAGGACTCACGCCGATCGAGCAGCGCCTGTGGCAACAATACGAATTTGTCGAACATTTAGTACGCATTGCCAAAGCGCAAGCCCTGCTAAAACTGAGCGAGGCTGCATGAGTAAAACCTAATTTTCAGCTAGTCTGCGACGAATGGTATGCGATCGCGCCAACGGATACTGCGAATATTGTTTAATCCCAGAAACACTCGCCCTCTCGTCTCATCAAATAGACCAGATCATTGCAGAAAAACACAGTGGCGAAACAGTAGAAAATAATCTGGCTTTGTCTTGCTCAATTTGTAACAAAAATAAAGGCAGCGACATTGCCTCGATCGATCCAGAAACAGATGAAGTGGTTCGACTTTACAACCCTCGAAAAGATAGCTGGGAAGACCATTTTCAACTTCAAACTGAAAGTGGTACAATCGAACCTCTAACTGCGATCGGTCGAGTCACTGTGCGTTTATTGCAGGTTAATCGTGCAGAATGTCTGACCGAACGTAAGCTATCGCTCAAAATTCGATCGTTAACCAAACCCAATTAAGCGATTGTGTTCAAGCCACACCATAACCTCTATATTGAATTTGAGCTAGAAGACTATGAGTAAAAGTTGAAGCGCAATTATGCCAAATATTTACATTATTGGCGGCCCTAACGGTTCAGGTTAAACGACAGTTTCCCTGAGATTGTTACCTTACTTTTTAGAATGTTTTGAATATGTAAATCCAGATGCGATTGCCGCCGGAATCTCCCAATTCAATCCAGAGTCAGTCGCCATCCTCGCAGGACGCTTAATGATACAAAGACTGCGAACTTTATCAGACTCTGGTACTGATTTCGCCTCCCTTGACAACTTTAGCAGCTCGTAACTTTGCTCGATTATTGAGAAACTGTAAAAATAAAGGCTACACAATCAACCTAATTTACTGTAGTTTAGACTAAAAAATCAGTGCAGCTAAAAGTAGCAGCCTTTTAGCAGAAGGCAAGCTGTTGCTCAAAAACTCAAGAGGTAGAAGATTAAACAGCTAATCTTGAAGACTTTTTCCGTCGAGAAACGCGTTTTTTAACAGTGGGATAGCACGGTGCCTTAGTACGTACCTTTCCTTTTTCCCAACCAGGGGATTTTCCCCTATGTTTAGGCACTGTAGCGGGAGTACCAATGTCAACTAAAACCGACAACATTGATTGGGCAACACGTCCAGGAGTTAAATTAATCGTAGCAGATTGCCAAGGAAGTCGATTTTCCAGAACTAAATCCCTAGCCAGCCAGAGTTGCCAACTCATCAATGGCATTAAATCGCTCCAGCGCTCTGATTGTTCGGGAGTTCTCAAGTTAGGCAATGTCCAATGTAATCGTTGCTTAACAAATCTATACCAATGATCGACTCCAAAGCGTCGTAAATACTTAAACCAGACTGTTTCGCTTAGGGAGAGTTCGTTCTCCCACCCAAGCCAACCATAAGGGTGGAAACGGCTGACCGTTTGACATGGGCTTCATTCTTTCGACGAGGATTAAATTGACTCTGTGTTCAGCGGCACGATAAAAATGCAAGTCAAGCCATTGACTGACTCGAACTTGTCCCAACTGTGAATGTTCGTCAATTTCAATCACATTATCCGCGATGAGCCATGTGCTTGGGTCATTGAGTCTCATTTTCTGCCCGTGCTTACGTGGTCTACCGCGACCACTATAGGCTGGTGGTGCTGACCACAAACAGCCATTCTTTCGGACTCT
>JAICRN010000157.1 GCA_025937335.1 Microcoleus sp. TY_ISSM_2_bin.22 | reverse complement strand
TTCTTGCCATTCTTGCAGCGCGATCGCAATTCCCTGTTTTAATCTTGGTTCGAGACTCTCTTGCTTAACTAAGTTTTCTAATTTCTGCCTGGCCTCGGCAGCACCTAGCTGTTTGAGCGCTGCCATGGAGTGCAGCCTGACGCTGCTGTCTGCGTCGCCCAACATTGAAATCAGAGCATCTAGCCCTCTCATATCTCCTAATTTTCCTAAACCTAAAGCTAAAGATTTTTTGCTAACTGCCTCCTGCACGGCCGGATGATCGGTTTTCAGCAAATCAATCAGAATTTCAGCAGCAGCACCTTGTAATTCCGGCTTTTCTACTCGCCCTAAAAGAGTGACGATCTCTTGATAAACAGTATCATTTATGTTAGTAAATTGCGCCCTGAATGTCTGATGTAAATATGCTAAAGCGGTTGCAGTTTCCATCCAGCTTAGGGCGCGCACAGTTTCGATTTGCAATTCAACCGGAG
The DNA here is from genome assembly GCA_025937335.1 of Microcoleus sp. TY_ISSM_2_bin.22. Classification (GTDB taxonomy): domain Bacteria; phylum Cyanobacteriota; class Cyanobacteriia; order Cyanobacteriales; family Microcoleaceae; genus Microcoleus. The sequence continues at coordinate 9,093 of JAICRN010000157.1, read as the reverse complement.
TTGTGGGCGATCGCAGCAATTCAAATAAAGCAGCCGCTGCTGCATCGGTTTTCACTCGCCCGATCGCGATCGCCGCTTGCTGACAAACTTCTAATCGGATGTCCGAAAGCAAAGGTTTGAGCAAGTTCACTAAATCTAATTCTGCGTCTAAATAGGCGCGCGCGCCGAGAGCTCGCACGGCTTCTTTTCTGACTGCTGTCGCCGGATCTTTGAGTGCTGCTACCAGTACCGGCGGGATGCGGGAGTCGTGAAAGCTGCTCAGGGCCTCGATTGCGCCTGTTCGCACCGCAACTTGAGAGTCTCCGACTACGCTCAACAGTGGCGCTATGGTTTCCGTGCGCCGAATTTGGGCGAGTGCTGCTGTTGCAAACTGTCGCGAGTCTTTTTGCTGCAAGAGAGTTGCTAGGGATTCTATGGCTGTCGATCCCAAATTCCCTAGGGTTTCAGCCCCGATTTGGCTCAATTCTTCGTCGGAATTTTTGACTAATTCTACTAAAGCTTGAATCACTTCCGGGCGATCGAACTTTCCGAGAATGCGGGCGGCGAACCACCGGGATTCGGTGTCAGCGTCTTCGTCTTCGAGTACGGCAATTAAAGGTGCGATCGCGCCATTTCCCAGATTCGGCAATACTTTAGCAATTTCCCAGCGGTCTTGAAAATCCCCCCATTCCAAGGCTTGTATTGCTAAACTGACAGCTTGCTCTAAAATGTGTTTTTCCTGCGGCTTGCTGCCCTTGGCTGTCAGTTGCTGCAAGCATTCGACTATCCCAGGCCAGTTTTGGCGATCGGCAGCGACTTGCGCTTTTTGTAAAATATTATACATAATTTTAAATTAAGTTCGATCGAGAAGCGAGATTGTTTGCTGCTAGCCCAGAGCCGGAGGTACTTTTTAGGAATCTTTGGCTACAATTATCCCTTTTTTGACATTTTTGTCAATCCATCATAATCGGTAAAATAGAACTAAAGCATTAATTTCATAAAGTTAAGCCATCAAGCTATACTTTTGGTAATTAAAAACACTCAATATTCCCCATTAAAAATCAACAAATGAAGAAAGCTCTACTTTTAGTAAACCAGCACTCCCGAAAAGGGCAAAAGCTATTATCTCAAGCCACTGTAGAATTAGAAGCACGGGGTTTTGAGTTAATTGTAGAATCTACGGATCGCGCCCGCGAACTTCCCGACACAATTCGCCGCTACCAAAATCGAGTTGAATTAGTAATAATCGGCGGTGGCGACGGCACTCTCAACGCTGCCATAGAAGGTTTGATAGACACCAAGTTACCCTTTGGTATTTTGCCGATGGGAACTGCTAACGACTTGGCACGCACTCTGGAAATTCCTACAGATTTATCCGCAGCTTGTCAAGTAATCGCCAGCGGTAAAGTTCGGCTAATAGACTTGGGTTGGGTGAACGGCAAGCATTTTTTTAATGTGGCAAGTTTGGGATTGAGCGTGCAAATTAGCCAGCGGCTGACTAAAGACGTAAAGCAGCGCTGGGGAGTTTTAGCTTATGCTTTTACTGCTTTGCAGACACTTTGGTCAGCGCGACCGTTCCGAGCAGAAATTAGGGTTAACAACCAATCTTTTAATGTTAAAACTATTCAAATTGCCATTGGCAACGGCCGCTATTACGGCGGCGGCATGACAGTTGCCGAGGATGCCACAATCGACGACAAGCGACTGGATTTGTACAGTTTGGAAATAAAAAAATGGTGGGAAATCATTGCTTTGCTGCCAGCTATGAGGCAAGGAAATCATACCAGTTGGCCTAACGTTCGCGACTTGCACGCTCAAGAATTTGAGGTTAATACTAGCAAACGCCGTCCGATTAATACCGACGGTGAAATAACCACTCACACCCCTGCAAAATTCCGAGTGATTCCCCAAGCTTTAGCAGTTATAGCTCCTTCATAACTCATGATTTATATAATTATGTTGTGGAACAGGCCGGAAAGCCTGTTCATATACTAGCCACGGGCAAGATGCCCGTGCCACAATTAATTAATCAATAAATTATAAGCTGTTCTGCATTTAAATGGTATGTCAAAAAAAATTAAAGTCTTGTGGGGTGGGCGTCCCGCCCGCCCTGAATCTACAATTTAAATGCGCGACAGCTTATTGTGTTGTGGAACAGGCCGGAAAGCCTGTTCATATATTCGCCACGGGCAAGATGTCCGTGCCACAATTAATCACTTAATAATCGCCTCCAGCGCCGTATTGCCACGCTTCAACTAATCGGTGAAAATAGTATTGCTGTTGCGGCGCTAAATTTTTTACCTGCGGTTCTACGGCTTTCCCCACAGGCTGCAATCCCGTATAAATCCCTAAATTTAAATAATGAACCATCCAATCGAGCAAATTAGCTATTCCTACCTGGGGGATAATTTTCATAACTAATCCGGGATGGCTAATTGCTGTTTTAAACAAGGTTTTTGACAAAGCCGGAAACAGCACGATATCCTGAAGAAACGGTTTGAGTACCGGTTCTCCCAACTCTTCCATTACCTGAAATACTGCCGCCAAAAGTTGATTGATTTGATTGGGGTCTATTTTTTGATTCATCGCAGCACTCATCGAACGCTGAAACAACCAGGTAACTGATAGATTCGGCTGATAGGGTTGCAAAAGTGCGAGGGAATTTTTGTCTAGACTGTCGCTTGTCAAAGCTTCGTCAATTCCTAGAGTCAAGCGTTTCAGGTGGCGCACCATTGCCCCGAAACCGCCGAAGCTGAGGGGAGATTGACTACCGCTGCTATCTCCGACTGGGAGTATGCGATTCCAAGGGGTTTTTAGAGGACTTTGGCGATAGCAGGGGAAGAATCCGTAGAGTGCTCTTTGGAATTTTAACTGTTCGAGTTCGACGTTTTGATATTGGGGAAGCAAGCGTAAATAGTCTTCAAATAATGTTTCTAAACTGAATCTTTCTGTGTGGGCGTCTATGTAGGTAAATAAGTAGGTGGTGCGGCCGTCTCTGGCTGGAAATGCTTCCCAAAAATATTGGCACTGATTTTGCATTGGGGTGAAGGATGCAAATATGTCGCCAGTGTCGTTTTTGGGGTATCCTTGAGCGCAACTGCCGACAACTAAACATACGGCTTCGGGTTTTTTGCCTTGTCTTGCTTGGCGGACAATGGGCGAAAAATGTCCCATTGCATCTAAAAATAATCTGGTTTTAAATAATTTTGTACCAGCTTGTTCGTCGGTACTTGCAGATTCTACTGCGACTCCATCAGGGTGAATTGTTGCTGTTTTAAATGGTGTATTTTCAAAGAGTTTTCCTCCTGATTTGAGAAATCGCTGTTTGAGGGTTTCGAGGAGGTAAACCGGATCTATTCCGATGTTTAGTACGCCCGAAATCCAGATATCGGGGGTGTTGGCAAAGCTGATGCGGGCTGGGTTGTATTCGGTGGCGATGGCTTGTTCTATCTCTGCAACAGATAGCAGATTTAGTTCTAAGAATGCGTCTAATTCTTTGCGAGAAATGTTCCATTCTTGCTCGCGTCCTCGCAGGGTGCCGCGTTCGAGCAGGGCTACTCGCCAACCCCGCACGGCTAAGGCTGTACCGATTAATATTCCTAGGGTTCCGCCGCCGATAACTATGTCGAAGTCGAGGGTTTCGAGGGGTTGTTGGCTGTGCTTGACTGCTTGGGGTGCTGGTGCGCTGTTTTGTTTGAGGTTTTCCCAGAGTCGATCGACTTTTCTCAGGCCTCCGAGGGCGTCTCCTGGCAGTTGGGAGAGGATTTGTTCGGTGAGGGACATCGGGTTTTAATATTGAAGAGTGGTGGATTTTATCTAATTTAGCTGGCATCAACACTTCCGACAGTTTCAGGGCTGACGCATGAGGGTTATAAACCCGGTTTCTACGAATTTTGCGACGAGGAACCAGAAGTATACGAAGAAACCGGGTTTTTGAGGTCGCGAGTGCGTCAGCCAACTAAGTTTTTATCATCACACAGAGAAACCCGGTTTCTCAAAAAACCGGGTTTCTCGTTGGTCAGTCGGGAGAATTATCTTCAATCAGCCTTGCTTAATTCTTCAACTCGCAGCCGATCGCACAAAATTCGCTCGCACACAATAGCACCCGTCTCTGCACTCCTGCAAACTTCTAACTGAGCTTCCGGCAACGCTTCAAACAAAAAACGCTCTCCCGGAAAAACCGTCCTCTCAAAATACCAATTAGGAATATTTGTAATCCGAGCAATTTGCACTTTGTTAGTGTTATTAAGATACCAACACAAAATGCGCGCTTCACGTTCGGAAATTACCTGATTCATTGTAAAATTCATATTTTTAACTTGTTGGTGAAATTGTGCGACCCATCGACTACTGGCATAAGCTCAATATAGCATATTACCAGTTAAAACAAAATTTATGCAACTTTTTTTGTTAATTAATAAATGACCCCTAGGAAACATTGGCGCATTCCACCAGTTCCCAAGAAGGTGCAAAAGGTGGCATTGCTAAAGCGCAAGATTTCCATGCTCCCCGAACAGGTGCGTTCAACAATTGACAGTGACCGACTGAACCTCTTTGCAGTTTGTAGTGACCGCAAAAATTACACTTAGAAGTAGAATTGCAGCCTGGTTTGCTAATTACCAGATTCGGATTTCTGTGGATGTTGTTGCGTTCTAGAGTCAGAGTTTTCATTTAAGGTATTTTTTAAATCTTCGCTCTTAAGTATGACAGCCGGATCTAAGTCCTTGCGTCTATCTCAAGGCTTAGTTCGCCTTTAAGTTTTGTTTAGGGATCGATAGAAAATATATTATTTTTGAGATAATCAAGCTAGGGAGCAATTAAATTTTCTTCCGCTCGCATTGGCGGCCCCGGCTTTACTGCCGATCGCGCTTGCCAGGGGGTATACTTCCTCAGACAGAGCTAATTATTCTCGCCTAACTTGCTGAACAAATCGGCTAAAATTGTATTAGAAAATAAAAAACCGTCGGGATCGCTCAACCTCAAATTGCCCGAAAGCGGCAGTTTCCCGCCCTCGCCTAAAGTTGCGTGAAGCGGAGCTATCCCGTAGGGAATCGCCCTATCTTCGGTCATAATTTCCACCCATCCTTGCCGCCAGTAGGGCTGCAAACACCGCCAAATTTTATCGACGGTTTGTTGAGTAAACTTTTGAGTCAGCGCCGACAGGCTAACTCCTTCTGCTAAACGCAAACCTAGCATCAGCGTTTCTAACAAAACGTCATTTTCTGAGACTTGAAAATTTTGCTCAATTGCTGGGTAAATATCTGGCTGGGTTTCCCCTCCAAGTTTTGGGGTAGCAGGGGAATTGAGGCGAGAAATCGATCGCACCCACTGATAATATTCTTGAGTTTTGCGAGGCCTCGTCAACCTCCGGCCTTCCACGTAACTCGCCGCCCCCATTCCCAAGCCGTAATAAGGGCGATTTTCCCAATAAACGCGGTTGTGGCGGCACTGATAGCCATCGCGAGCGTAATTAGAAATTTCGTAATGTTCGTAGCCAGCGCCGGTTAGAATTTCCCGCGCTAAACGGTACATTCCAGCAGCGGTTTCATCTGCTGGTAGCGGCTGCGCGCCTGCTTCAAAGTAGCGCCCGAAAGCAGTTCCCTGCTCAACAATTAAGTCGTAACTCGACAGATGAGTCGGGCTAATTTCCACCGCCGATTTCAGGGAAGCTTCCCACTGTTCTAAAGTTTGGTGAGGGAGTCCCGAAATTAGGTCTAAACTGAAATTGACAATACCAGCCGATCGCACTATTTCTACTGCTTCAAAAATTTCGGCTACCGAGTGCGATCGCCCGCAAGCTTGCAGCAATTCATCCTGAAAAGCTTGCACTCCCAAACTAACTCGATTTACTCCCGCCGCTGCATATCCCCGCAACTGTTCTAAAGTAAACGTACCCGGGTCTATTTCGATAGAAATTTCCGCCCCAGCAGCAATACCAAATTTGGCGTCGAGAGTCTCTAAAATATTGCTCAACTGACTGACTGAAAGCAGCGAAGGCGTGCCGCCGCCAAAAAAAACTGTTTTCAGAGATGCGCCTAAATTTGGAGTTTCTTCAATTTCTTGACACAGTACGGCAACGTATTGGACGATGGTGCCGGAATTCTCGCCATTTTTGCGATCGCCCACCACAAAAACCGGAAAATCGCAGTAGTAACAGCGGCGGCGACAAAAAGGTATGTGCAGGTAAGCCGAACTGGGAATGCCGGAATTTGTCGCTTGCACACTTTTTTTTAATTCAAATGTTAAATAATCTGTGGTAGGGTTCATTACATTTCAAGCCAAAAGCGCCACTTCAAATCTAAAGTTTTAATTAAACCGTCATGAATAATTATGTATATTATGACAGTTTGTTAGTAAAAACGCGCAGCGAACAATCGGCTCTTTACTGTTTAACCTTGTACTGGTTGCCAGCGGCAGCAATTCCCGAACAGCCCGCAGGGCGGTCTATTGACACTTCTTGCCCGGACTCGGCGGGGCGGGCTAAATGCCAGGAAGCTTGATGGCACATCCCCCACAGGGTACAACCGCGAAATATAAGTTTATGAAAATTCCTCAGTATATATAGCGATATCCGACCGCAACTAGGAAAAAACTATCAGCACTGGAAAGATATAATGTGAATACATTCATTAACCTAGAACTAATGCTAGACGCAATCATAATTATCTCATTCATAATCGCAGGCGGAGGCATCGGCTATTACGGAGTCGAACTGCTGCCGAGCAATCTGCTGGAGCAAGTGACAAATATACAAGGCTTAAGTTCTGTACTAGGTTCCTTTGGAGCATTAATCGGCTTCGTGATGGGATTAGTGGCTCAAACAACCTACCGCCGGCTGGAAAAACAAGTCCGCGATATGCCGGTGGAGATGCTGCTGACGCGGGCGATCGGCTTAATCATCGGACTGCTAGTAGCGAACTTAATGCTGGCTCCGCTGTTCCTGCTGCCAATTCCCCGCGAGTTCGGCTTCATCAAACCTCTAGTCGCAGTCTTGGGAAGCGTCATGTTCGGCTTCACAGGCGTAAGTTTGACCGACACCCACGGCCGCGCTTTCTTGCGGCTGATCAACCCCAAAACTTTAGACACGGTGTTGGTAGCCGAAGGTACCTTCAAACCAGCAAGTGCCAAAGTTGTCGATACTAGCTGCATTATTGACGGCCGGATTGAAAACCTGCTAGAAACAGGTTTCCTCGAAGGTCAAATTATCGTGCCGCAATTCGTGCTCCAAGAACTGCAACTAATAGCTGATTCCGCCAACGATCAAAAGCGAGTGCGCGGACGCCGCGGCTTAGATATTCTCAACCGAATCAAAGAAACATATCCAGAACGGATTCAAATTCACTCGGCTGATTACGAAGATCTTGCCACAGTCGATGCGAAATTAGTCCGCTTCGCCTTGGATATCGACGGCATTTTGCTCACCAACGATTACAACTTGTCGAAAGTAGCTGCCGTCCAAAAACTGCCGGTTTTGAATATCAACGATTTGACTCATGCGGTGCGCCCGACTTATTTGCCGGGAGATACGATCGAACTAAAAATCCGCAAAGAAGGCAAAGAACCCTCTCAGGGAATCGGTTACTTGGATGACGGCACAATGGTTGTCGTAGAAGCCGGCAGCAGTTACGTCGGCGGCGAAGCCCGAGTCGTAGTCACCAGCGCCCTGCAAACTAGCGCCGGTCGCATGATATTCGCCCGCCCTCAAGAGTCCGTTATTGTTTGAAACTGAGTAACAATGCCCAGGCCAATCAGAATCAAATATTGCGATCGTTGTTCCCAATCTGCCCCGACTCTCTACCGCGCCCGGTATGACGAGTCGGGGCAGTGGTTTTTTTTGTGTCTTAAATGTTGGGAATCGGTAAGTCAAAACAATCCTTTTTACCGGAAAACGAGAGGAAAGCCCCCGACTTCAGGCGTGGGGATGAACTCGGCAGCGGATGCGGCCGCCTACAGTCTTAGAAAAATCCTGGTTGATTTCTAAAAGCATGATATGACTATATCATGCTAACAGTAACTCACGAGTACAAACTACGTCCGACCAAATCTCAAGTTCAAATATTTGAGATTTGGTTGTCTGTTTGTCGTCAGGTTTATAACTATGCCTTGCGAGAACGAAAAGATTGGGTTAATTCTCGTAAGTCTTCTGTTAATGCTTGTTCGATAGTTGGTGAGTATATTATCTCACCGGATACTCCTAGACCAACCTATGCTAGTCAGTGCAAAGGTTTGGCAGAAGCTAAGAAGCATTGTCCCGAATTAAAGACCCCTCATTCGCAAGTATTGCAGCAAACTTTAAAGGTTTTAGAGTCGGCATTTGTGGCAATGTGGGATAGAGGGCATGGGTTTCCTCGTTTCAAAAAACGGATGCGCTCGTTTGTTTTCCCGGCTGTTAAGGATGCAGCAGTGGAGAATGGAAAGGTTAACCTGCCTAAGATTGGGTGGGTAAGGATGAAAATGTCTAGACCCACACCAGAGGGTTTTCTACTCAAGCAAATTAGAGTAGTTAAAAGGGCATCAGGATATTTTGTCATGCTGACCTACCAGTTAGCAGTCAACCTGCCCGAGCGCCCACCGTCAGGACATCCATTAGGGGTAGATATTGGGCTTGACAAATACCTCGCAACTTCAGATGGAGAATTAGTCAACAGACCGAGATTTTTTCAGGCACTTCACCGCGAGTTGAAATCACTGCAACGAAGATTAAAGCATCAAAGAAAAGGGTCTAATAATTGGCTTAATCTCCAGAAAAAGATTGCTAGAATTCATCAAAAAATCAGTGATACCAGAAAGGATTGGCACTATAAATTAGCTCATCGGTTATGTGACCAAGCAGGAATGATATTCGTTGAGGATATCAATTTTCAGGCTTGGGCAAAGGGGATGTTCGGTAAACATACTCTCGATGCAGCCTATGGTCAATTCTTCTCGATTCTGTCTCATGTGTGTTGGAAGCGCGGGGTGTATTTTGCTCGTGTTGATAAAAACTATACGAGTCAAATTTGCCCCCAATGTGGAACCCATACTGGTAAGAAAACCTTGGATGTCAGAATCCATAGTTGTCAGTCGTGCGAGTACACCACTCATCGCGATACAGCAGCAGCACAAGTAATTAGA
>JAICRN010000489.1 GCA_025937335.1 Microcoleus sp. TY_ISSM_2_bin.22 | reverse complement strand
TGGTAGGGACACGGCACTGCCGTGTCCTCCGTTTATATCATTCCGATGAAGAGCGGAATTGATATAAACGGAGCTGAATACATAGCGTCTATTTTTGGGATTGGTAGACGTTTCTTAATTTATGAAAGAAATTAAGAAACGTGTCAGGCGTATTTAGCCGAAAAATAAAATGCGATAGTTTAAAGATCGCCATCCGATCGCCACAATATTAACTTTAAGCGATCGTGCCATTTACTCTTAGGATTCAAGAACAGGTATACTAGGGGATCACTTACAAGACCCAACAAGCAACTGGAATACAAGTTGTTTACAGTCTCTGATACTGGAACTAGCAAAAGTATTTTTATGAAATCGCTTAAACAGCTCAATCGATTCAGTGTCCGTACCAAGCTCATCATCATGCTGCTGGTAGTCAGCCTTTGCTCGATGTTGGCAAGTACCTTTATTTGCTCCCGAGCTGGCCAACAGCTCCTCGAACAGCGGGTATTTAACCAGTTAACGAGTCTCCGGGGTATCAGAGGTGAGGAAGTCGAGCGATATTTTAAATTTCTGGTTCAGCACACCCAGACGCTCAGTGATGATGATATGTTCATCAATGCGATGAAGGAGTACAAGCGAGCTTTTGATGAACTCGCTACGGTGAACGTACCCAAGGCGTATGATGACAAGATCGATCAGTTCTACCGCAACGAGTATGTTCCACGGCTCAAAAAGACGATGGAGGCTCCGCCGATTCCGGAAACCTTCCTACCGAAAAGCCCTGCGGCCCGTTACCTCCAATATCACTACCTTGCCAATAACCCCTATCCATTGGGTGAGAAGGGCAAGTTAGATGACCCGAAAGATGGCAGTAGCTACACCCGCGTTAACCTTCGCTACAACCCCAAGTTCGTCAACATCGCCGAACGGTTCGGTTACTACGATATGTACCTGCTTGATTTGAATGGGAATGTCGTTTACCTGCTTTCTAACGAGGGTGACTTCGGCACTAACCTGCTTACGGGACCGGTTGCTGACAGTAACTTTGTCCAGGCATTTAAAGATGCTCGCAGCTCTAATAGCACGGCTTTCGTCAAAATCGTTGATTTCCAACCTTACATCTATTCTTACAACGTGCCATCGGCTTTTATCGCCTCCCCCATTTTTGATGGAGCGCAGATGATTGGCGTGTTGGCGTTCCAGCTTCCAGCAGATCGGCTCAGCGACGTTGTTAACGGCTACGGCAAATGGAAGGAAAATGGATTGGGCAACACCGGGGAAACTTATCTGGTGGGGCAAGATAAACTGATGCGATCGAAATCGCGATTCTTGATAGAAGATCGAGACAAGTTTACAAAATCGCTCTCCGAGAGCGGGCTGCCTGAATCGAGCGTCAAAAAAATCCGCGACATGGACACGACGATTCTGTTTTTGCCTGCCAATGTTGAGGGCGTGAACCAGGCATTGTTTGGCAAATCCGTGCTGCTGCGCAACAAAGATTATCGGGGCAGCGACGTGCTGGGTGCCTATGCACCGGTAGAAGTAGATGGGTTGCGATGGGCGATCGCCGCAGAAATAGATATCAGTGAAGCCTTCGCTCCGATCGGCACATTTCAACGAGAGGTAATAGTTGCAGCCGCTGCGATCGTGGTTCTTGTCACCCTAGTGGCGATGTGGTTGGCAAGACTGTTTGTCTCGCCGATCGATCGCATGATTGCCAGCACGAAAAAGATCGAGTCTGGCGACGGAACTTCGATGGTGGATTCGGGAACGCGGGATGAATTTGGCGATTTGGAGAGGTCCTTCAACGAGAGGATTTACGCGCTGCGAAGCCACATCCGACAGGTCGAACAGCAAAATGCTGAGAACCAAGGTCTGATTGACCTGCTGCTGCCTGCTAAGATTGCCAAGCGGATCAAACAGGGAGAGGGTGTGATCGCTGACCCCTTTTCCGGTGTCAGCATTTTGTTTACGGATCTGCACCGATTTAGCAAGCTGTTTGGATCGTTAACTGCTGAAGAGGTGGTTTTTCTGCTGGATGAGTTGGTCGATGCCTTCGATGACCTGGCAGACAAACACGGTCTGGAGAAAATTAAAACAATGGGCGATGGATACATGGCAGTCTGCGGACTATCTGTTTCTCGCCTCGATAGCGACAAGCGGGCGATCGATTGTGCCTTGGAAATGCTGGCCCACGTCCGCCGCTTCAACTACGAACGCGGCTTGAACTTGGATCTGCGAATTGGGATCAATATGGGGGATTTGATTTCGGGTATTGTGGGCAAGAGCCGTTACGTGTATGACGTTTGGGGCGAGACCGTCAACATTGCCCACCGGCTAAAGGCAGCTTGTCCGCCCGGAAGCATTTTGGTTTCTGAATATGTCCGCGAGCGCTTGTCTGACCTCTACGAGTTTGAGCAAGTTGAGATCCTGGAGGCACAGGACAAGGAACCGCTGATAGCTTGGGAACTGCGATACAACCGCCTAGCCACTGACGATGGATCGGAACAATCAAATAATTCTCACGCGGCTCAAACTGCGACAACTGTTGGGGGCAACCGTGCTGTCTTGGGGAATTTGCCAGATCGATCGGGTGACGGAGCGATCGCTACTTTGAACGCCTCTGGCGATGAGGCAAAAAAATCCCGAGATGAAGCCCTCGTCAAACCACAAAACGAGAGTGAAGGAATCGAGTAAACCGTGTGTAGTTGGAGATGTTTTCAGATGGGTAACTTGAACTTGCAAGAACCTTGGTTGATCTGGGTAATCGTTTTAGGCGTTGGGTTTCCACTGCTGGTGATTCTCTTGGGAGAGGTGATTCAGCGATTACAACGGCAGAAAAATCCCGTGGCATCCACCCTGCGGACGGTGAAAAACCTCGTCTTGCCATCTTTTGCGTTAATGATTTTTGTTCGAGAAGTCTTCAAATTAGATCCAGAGGCAACGCTGGTTAAAGTTATCCAAACGCTGTTTTGGATATGTGTGATCAACGCGGCTCTCTCTCTGATTAACGCATTGTTATTCGAGCAGGCAGAGGCTGACACTTGGCGGGGACGGATGCCCAAACTACTGGTTGACCTTTGCCGGGTTGTGTCCATTCTCATAGGCGGGGCGATCGTCCTGTCGCAAGTCTGGGGGGCTGACTTGGCCGGGCTTGCCACTGCATTGGGTGTTACTTCGATCGTTCTGGGTTTAGCGCTGCAAGACCCGTTGGGCAGCATCTTGACGGGAATTATGCTGTTATTTGAGCGTCCGTTTAATATCGGGGATTGGCTCAAGGTGGGGGACGCTGAAGGTCAGGTGATTGACATGAACTGGCGGGCAGTTCGCTTGCTGACTGAAGATAGGCAAGTATTTATCGTTCCGCATCAGATACTGGGAAAGGAAGTGATTTGTAATCACACCGCACCCGATCGGATTTATTTTGGAAGCATTAAAGTTGGCTTTTCCTACGACAATCCTCCCAATGTAGTGAGGCAAGTCCTTTTCAATACCGCCTTATCTATTCCGGGAATCTTGGCAGAACCCGAACCCGATGCTCAAACGATATCTTACGATGACTTTGTGATTACCTATGAAGTAGGATTCTTCGTCAAAGATTATCTACAGATTGGGTCGGCGCAAAACGAATTTATGACACGCATTTGGTATGCAGCACGGCGTAACAATCTCACACTGTATCACTACCAATACAAAGGTGCCGTGGAGTCTGCCGCTAGCAAGACAGAGAGTACCGCAAGCAAGTTGAGTCAAGGATTTTCCTCCATTCCTGCTTTGATCCCAGTTACTAAGGAGCAAAGTAGTTTAGATGAACTGACGAAGGGAACAATAGTAGAGCATTTTGGCACAGGAGAAACCGCTATCCGCCAAGGCAACCGGGTTTTCTCTATGTACATCATTATTGCGGGCGAGGCGGTAATGACCGTCTTGAGTGATACGGGTGAAGAACTGGAGGTTGTCAAGCTGTCGCGGGGCGAGTTCTTTGGAGTAATGGCGCTGTTCAGTCGGGAACCAAGTCCGGTATCGATTACGGCTGTGGAAGATATGGAGGTGATGGCGATCGATGCAGATGCAGTCAATGCCCTGATCGAACGACAACCTAGCTTATCGCGTGAAATAGCTCAGGTGATAGAGATGCGAAGACACGCCATTAATGTAGCGCAACGGACTAATCGTCATGAGAAACGCTCTACTCAAAGTCAGCTAGAAGAAGAGTTGCGATCGCACCCAAATATAACTCTTTCAAAAAACAACACTTAACCAAATCAACTATCATTTTGATTGCCAATGTAAAGAGGGTAGTGATGCCCTCTTTTCAGCCAAAGTCAAATAACAGGTTCTAGCAACTCTATTGAGAAAAAGCTCGATCTCAATATCCGCTCAACTTTAGTAACTGAGAAACGACTCTGGCTGATTGACAAAATGCGATCGCACGGGAGGACAGCCGCTGACCTGGAATCGTTTTATTGAAGTGTTGCTCGTGAATTGAAAAAAATAGCAACATCCATCTTAATATGTTCTATACAAGGGATGGCTGCGGAAAAAGTTTCTGATTCGTTCTCATTGTCTTTTTAAGCTTTGTCACGCTCGACTACCAAAAAGCTTAAAACTATGACTACAGCTCAACATCTCTACACCCTCTAAGCTGTCGCGCATTTAAATTGTATGTTGAGGGCGGGCGGGACGCCCACCCCACAAGAATTTGATTGTTTTTTAACAGACAATTTAAATGTAGAACAGCTTATTATGTGTATCGCA
>JAICRN010000242.1 GCA_025937335.1 Microcoleus sp. TY_ISSM_2_bin.22 | reverse complement strand
GCGTTGCTAATTAAATTAGAAAAAACCTGCTGTAACGGCAATTTTTCCGTCACAAAAGTTGGCATTCCCGGTTCAACTTTCACCTCAAATCCAGACGGCGGCGCCAAGGAATCAATAATTTCTGATAATAACTTCTCAACTTTTACCATTTCTGAAGGCACTTCAATGCGTCCGACGCGGGAATATTGCAGCAGTCCCTCAATCAAACCTTCCATCCTGTGAACTCTGCCGCGCAGCAAGTTCATTTGGTGCAGAGTATCCTCTGTCATCGAGTCGCTGAGGTCTTCTTCTATCCAACTGCTGAGATTTGCGATCGCCCTGAGCGGCGCTTTCAAATCGTGAGAAACTACATAAGCAAACTGGTCTAATTCTTGATTCCGCTTTCTCAAAATACTCGTCGTTTGAGCGAGATTTTGCGCCGTCCACCTCAATTCTTGAGCGCGCAACCGCAGCGATTCCTCAGCTTGTTTGCGTTCCCTAATATCTTCTACCACACTCATCAGAAATTGACTGCCATTTTGTTCTCGCAGCAGCGAAACTGTCAAGTTTGCCCACACCAACTCTCCATCTTTGCGGATGTAGCGCTTTTCTACAGAGAAGTTTTCAATTTCTCCTGCTAACAATTGGCGCAAAAGTTCCAATTCGCTTGCCAAATCTTCGGGAAAAGTAATCTCTTGAAATGTTTTCTCCACCAATTCTTGGCGGCTGTAGCCCAAAATCTCGCAAAGTTTTTGATTGACTAGCAGAAATTTGCCTTCCACTGTCTTTTGAACCATGCCGACTGCCGCCTGCTCAAAAGTAGCGCGAAACCGCTGCGCGCTTTCGGCTAAAGCCATTTCTGAGCGTTTGCGATCGCTGATATCGTTGCTGATTTCCAAAATAGCAACCGGTCGATCTAGATCGTCGCGCTGCAAAGTCCACCGGCTGGCAACCGTTATTTTTGTGCCGTCTGCCTTGGTACGCACCAGTTCACCTTGCCAAGAACCCCGCTCAAAAAACGCTTCTTTAATTGCTTCCCAAGGTTGAGTCCATTCTGTTTGCAAAAGCTCGTGAATATTTTTTCCTATTGCTTGCGACTTCCGCCACCCGTAGAGCCACTTCGCCCCCAAATTCCAATAAGAAATCACCCCGTTCAAGTCTAGTAAGGCGATCGCATCGTTTGCCAAATCCAGCATTTGCGCTTGCTTGTGCAGAGTTTCTTCGGCTTCTTTCCTTCTTCTGGCATCGCGGCAAATCGCAATAAACAAGTGTTGATTTGCCAGACGCATTTCGCTGACAGCCAACTCCATGGGAAACTTCGTTCCGTCGCTGCGAAGTCCCACTGTTTCTTGCTGGTAAGTCTTGAGTTCAGCATCGGAATTTAATACAAAATATTCGATCGAATAATCCCCCGCGCTGCTGTCAGGCTGCGGTTGAGCTATCAACTGCCGCAGGTTCGAGCCAATTATGCGATCGGCTTTCTCGCCAAAAATCTTTTCTGCAGCTCGATTAAAAGACTCAATCTTTCCCCGTGGGTCCAAAGTAATAATACCGTCAGCCGCATTGTCAACCACAGCTTGAATGCGACTTTTACTTTCTTCCAAGCCAGCTTCCCGCTTCCTCAATTCTTTCTCTAAACTATCAAATAAATACCAGGAAGCTCCTGCACCCAAACAGCCGAAAAGCAAACCAGCAACTTGCACAAAATTAGTGAAATCTATCAAATCCCGTCTTTGCCGATCTAAAGCTTTCTGGTAGGCTTCGCCCGCATTAGCAAACACATTAATTTTTGCGCGCAGGTTATCCATCTTCAATTTGCCTTGAGCGAACGCCTCAATTATTTGGGGCGACTGCACGCTGGTTCGCGAACTTTCGAGCTTATTCAAAGTGTTTTGCAAGAAATTTATATACTGTTCGGTACTTTTTTTTACAGATTCAAATTGCTGAGCTTGCAGTTTTTTTTCTTGAACCACAACCTGGAGTTCAGCCAGCAGCGGAGGCAAACTCTTTTTTGCTTCTAAGTAGGGTGAGAGAAATTCGCGGCGCTTCGTCAACCCGTAACCTCTAATGCCAGTTTCCGCATCCACCACGAGACTTAACAAGCGGTTAGTTTCGTGAAGTATTGCCCTATTAGTATCTGCTCGATCTCTTATCTGTAGGGTAATCTCCCGGAGTCCTGCAATTGCTATCAGCGAAGCAAACAGACAAATCACGGGGATAGCAACTATGATTGTTCCCCGCTGGCGAATTGGTCGGTCTGTCCATACAAATTTGATGCAGCGAGCGAGCAAATACTTCACGGATGTTGAAGAAGAAAGTTTGCTGGCAGTATATCAATTTTTGGCAATTTATGCTGTAGATAAGTTGGTTTTTTTATTTGGCGATCGGCGGGGACTAACCGTGGAAACTAGATTAGGCCCCTGCGATGGCTACCTGCTAATAGTAACAGCAGATTTTTTAGCAAGCTTTTTAAGGGGAGGTAAGGAGAAGTAAAGGCGTTTTTTCGGCAGCGAGACCGCAGGCGAAACCGAAAGACTCGTTTCTACTTTACCTTGGTTTTCGCTTTCGGCTGTTGCTTTCAAACTAGAGTCTGTTTCGCAAGCGCTCTCAACATTTGTAGCTACAGTCATCCACCTGCCTGTAGCGGGATCGCGATAACAAGTGAAAGGATTCATTTTGAGGGGTTGACTGCAAGGTTTAATCATGTAGATGCACTCCTTTGATTTTGAGAATTTGCGCACTGCTTTCAGCCGCATTGCTATCTCGCCAGTAGAAGCAGCAGTTGGAAGGTAAAAAGCAGAATTGTGTTTCTGTTTCCAGAGACCTTTGATAATTCTTGATTTCCTGTTAACTTTTGCCTGCTACTGGTTAGCGACCATAGCATTACTTAGGACTGACGCACGATTGTTGAGAAACCGGGTTTTTTTAGGAAAAGACGGGTTGCAGACGGCAGATTCGGTAAAAAAGGCGGTTTCGCATGGGCTCCAATGGTAAATCCTGATTATTTTTACCAAATTGCCCTTCTACAAGCAACACCCACTCCCTGCATGAGGTTGAGGTGCGACTTGTGAATGCAGCGAGACGCCATATCCTGCTTGCGGCACAAGTTTGGGATAATAGAAGTATTCTAGGCTGAGAAAAAATGCTAGTTTGTGATGAGCAACAGAGGTCGATCGCGATCGGCGTCACAATTCACAGGATAATTGGTAATTGAGCGGGGGTAATTCCAAATAGGTAGTTTTTTAATCTTCCATCTGCCACCCATCAGTTAAATAGGTTAAAGGGGTTAAATCCGTTGCCTTGTTCCCTCTTCTCTGTTGCTTCTTCCCTCTTGCCTCTTGATTGTTCCTTCTAACTAATATCAACTTTTGCCTTTAAGTGAACAGTAAAAGTAGAGCCAACACCCAACCGACTTTCAACAGTGATATCGCCGCCCATCATCTGGCAAAACAAGCGGCTAATGGCCAATCCCAAACCGGTGCCACCGTACTTGCGAGTAGTGGAAGCATCCCCTTGAATAAAAGGTTGAAACAAACCGTACTGCTGTTCTGCCGACATCCCTATCCCCGTATCAGATACCTGCAAATAAACCCAATCGCTGTCTCCTACTGGTTTGCGAGTAGCGCTCAACACCACTGTTCCACCTTCGGTAAACTTCAAGGCATTGGATAACAAATTAAACAGAATTTGCCGGACTTTAGTCAAATCTGCATACATCACTCCCAAATTCTCCGAGCAAGAAACTTGCAATTGATTGTGATTTTTTTCGACCAAAGGGTGCAAAGTTGCAACGACTTCTTCTATTAAGTTGCCGAGGTCAAAATTTTCTAAATAAAGCTCCATCCGACCTGCTTCTATCTTAGAAAGGTCGAGAATATCGTTAATTAAAGTCAGCAAATGTTTGCCGGCATTATAAATTTTTTTGGTATCGGGAATGATGTCTTTGAGTCCCGATTCCAGTGCTTCTTCTTGTAGTATTTCGCTGTAACCGATAATGGCATTGAGCGGCGTCCGCAGCTCGTGGCTCATATTGGCTAAAAAAGTGCTTTTAGCTCTGGAAGCTGATTCAGCTTTGTGTAAGGCTTCTTGCAAAGCTATTTCGGCTCTTTTGCGCTCGGCAATTTCGATGCGGAGCAGTTTATTGGCGGCGGTGAGTTGAGCGGTGCGCTGATCGACGGTCATTTCTAGCTGCGCTTTGGCTTTGGAGAGTGCTTCCTGAGCCCGCTGGCGTTCAAATCCTTCGATCGCCAGTGCTACCAAATTTGCCAAAGAATCGGCGAAGGTGCGCTCTTCCAGAGCCCACTGGCGGGGCGCGCCGATATGTTCGAGAGAGAGGATGCCCACGATCTTGCCGCCGAGCCTAATTGCTACATTTAATATGGATGAATTGGGCTTGCTGGCATTCGGCGGCACAGCGGAATGTTCCGCAACCGCAGATGAGTGGGATAAATTTGTTTTTAGAGGGTTTTGATTGTTGGGCGCAGGTTCTAAAGCTTTGTCCGATCGCAAGTTTTCGCCCGGTGCCTCGCCTTCGACATCTAAAATTGAAAATTTTAAATCGCTTGCGGATATGGACTCGCTGCTCAAATGATTTTCGCGGGTGCGATCGTACAAGTCGAGACAAACTAATTTGAGGCTGGGGATTTTAAACTTAGAATGATTGCCCCCCTCCTCTTGCTCTGGGGCGGTGTCTGTATCGATTGCCTCTGTTTGATTGTGGGCGAGCGCTCTCTCTGTAAAACTTAGATGGGGATCTGTCGGGTAGCGAGTTCCATATCTGAAATGGTTGTAAAGCCAGACGCTGACTTTTTCCACCTCCAAAGTGCGGGCTGCCGCCTCGGTAATTTCGCGAATTCCCACATTCAGCGCACCGCTGTTGAAAGTTCTCTGCCTACCTAGCTGCAACAAAGCCAGACTCTGGCGGCGGAGGCGCTTTTCGCTCTCTTGGAGGGTTTGTTCTGCTTCCTTGCGCTGGGTGAGGTCGTACAATGCGCACAATGCGGTCTGTTCGCCGTTAAACTGAAGGGACTGAACTGAAATCATCGCCCAGAAGAGAGTGCCGTCTGCCTTTTTGCAATGGAGTTCGTAGTTTTTGATATAACCGTTTTTGGTAATTTCCTCTATTATCTTCGGGCGATCGCTCGGGTTGACGTAAAAGTCTGGGGTGCTGCTGCCGATCAATTCTTCTAGGGGCATGTTCAGCAGAGAAGCCAATTGAGCGTTGGCATACAGAATTAAGCCGTCCGAGAGGCGAGAAACCAATACCGGAACGGGAGTTGCTGAGGCGATCGCCCGAAACTGCTCTTCGCTTGAGAGCGCTGCCACCTTAGCTTTGCCGAGCAAGTCAGCTTCCATGGTATCGGAATGTTCGGTGGTAGTCTGCAGCAAAATTTCTAGGTCAGCCTTTTCGCCCTTCAAGTTTTCAAGTTCCGCACTCAGTCGCTGAACGTCCAAAAGTAGCTGTTCTCTCGATGGTTCTTCCTGCATAGCAATTGACAATTGGTAATTTTTAGTCTGTTGAGAGTTTTTTTACGATTTGGTGGTAACTTAACTGTGACTTATTCCCATTAACTTGGGCCGCCCTTATCTTGGTGCTCGGACTTAGCCTGCACTGATTTTTACCTTTTGCGATTTACTATTCTAATTCTAAGTGCAAGGAAGGCATCAGCCGCTGCAAGTTCTTCAGGGATTTTTTCTGCCAGGGGATCTGTTTAGAGCCTTTTATGGCGATTTGAATATTTTTTTGCTGGCGCACTTTGATGACAAATTTTGAGACAATGTTAATTCCAGAACTATTTAAAAATTCTAGCTTTCGCAAGTCTAGAGTAATTGTGTTTGGCGAGGATTCAGCCACTTCGTTGAGCAGATCGACGATCGGCGTGTATTCTTCCATCTGGCTGAGCCGGAACGAGCCGCTGCAGGTCACTGTTTGGGTAGCGCGATCGTACAGGATGGTGTAATCTTTGGTCTGAATCTCCATACTTTTGTCAGTTGCCGGTTGTTAGACGTAAAGGGACTTTGGCTGTGGGAGCGAAGATTGAGCTTTAGGCTAGCACGATAAAAATTCGGCCGCTTGCCGACTGCCTTTCCCTGTGTAACTTGTACTGCATATACTGCTAACTGTACCATTGCCGCAGGGCTGTGATGAGTTATTTTGTGATTTATCAGTTCTGATACCCGTTGAAAAAAAGAATGCAACTGTTGAGTAGCTCTCAACCCTGGCAGTCATCAGTCGTTGCCAATCTAAAATCTACAATCTAAAATCAAAAATTGTATGAGTTGTGGGGGGTTGATGAGGGAGGATCTCAATGAAAGCAGCTAAGCTAGAAATCTCTGTTTTGAGGCTCTCTTGCTGCGAGACAAGAGGCAGAAGTCAGGAGCCAGAATAAGTGTGTTTACAAATATGAGATGCTCCCGTTGATGAGAGCTGCTTTGCCTGAAGTTCCGAGTTATCAATTCTGTTTTTTTTCTCAGCTTGGTATTGACAAAATCACCAAAGTATGAGAAAAATTTCACATCTGGCACAGTAGTTAGTTGGAGAATATTTAATGGCAATTTCTGAAATTACAGAAAAGCTTTTGGCTGCTAAAAAAGCTAAGGGAATTAGTTTTGCCGACTTGGAAAAAGTTTTGAGTCGCGACGAAGTTTGGATTGCGGCGGTTTTTTACCGTCAAGCAACCGCATCTGAAGATGAAGCCGAGAAAATTGTCTCGGCTTTGGGACTAGATAGTCAGACGGCTGCGGTTCTGTGCGAACCTCCGTTAAAAGGTTCTTTGGATGCCTCCGTTCCAGTTGACCCTTTGATTTATCGCTTCTATGAAATTATGCAGGTTTACGGGATGCCGCTCAAAGCAGTGATACACGAAAAATTTGGTGACGGGATTATGAGCGCGATCGACTTTACTTTGGATGTCGAGAAAGAAGCAGACCCAAAAGGCGATCGAGTAAAAATAATTATGTCGGGAAAATTTTTGGAATACAAAAAATGGTAAGCCCGTGCCACTTTACCTTCAAGTGAAAATTAAAAATTAAAATTTGCTCGCATGACTGATGACTAATGACTAAAGCCTCAAAAGTGTTAAGTTAGAAATAGAGATCGCGAAGCTTGACTCCGCCAAAAAACGGAGACAAGCCCCCGACTTAAGTCGTGCAGCTCCCCAAATTTTAGACCCTAGTTCAGCTCCAAAATTCATCTGTGGAGTAAATCTAAAATCTAAAATCTAAAATCTAAAATCGACTGACTGGCTTGGGTGTCGGATCGGGAAACCTTTCTAGGGCAGAGCTAAGGTCGCTCCCGCGGCAACTTCCCCAGTCGAAACAAGCAACCGCAACCGTAAATTAAGAGGCAAATATGTCAAAATATGACTCCCATCTGAGATGCTCCTTTTGCGGCAAGTCGCAAGAGTACGTCCGCAAGTTAATAGCTGGGCCCGGCGTCTACATTTGCGATGAATGCGTGGAACTGTGCAATGAAATTTTAGAGGAGGAGTTCTTTGACTCCAGTAAAACAATTGGTCAACAGATTCCCCAATCAGAGGTGCGAGAGTCTCAGGGACAAGGAACGCGGCGCCCGGGTCGATCGAATAAATCGAAAATTGTTTTAGGTCAAATTCCAAAACCGACAGAAATCAAGCAGCATTTAGACAACCACGTCATCGGTCAGCACTCAGCAAAAAAAGTCCTTTCTGTAGCAGTTTACAACCACTACAAGCGCTTGAGCGTCGATCAAGCTAAAGATAGCGACAAGTCTTCCCCCGACAGCGATGTGGAACTGCAAAAATCCAACATCATGCTAGTGGGCCCCACAGGTTGCGGTAAAACTTTGTTAGCGCAAAGTTTGGCGCAAATGCTCGAAGTCCCTTTTGCTGTAGCGGATGCGACGACGCTGACAGAAGCTGGATATGTCGGGGACGATGTAGAAAATATCTTGCTGCGGCTGTTGCAAATGTCCGATTTTGATGTCGAAGCGGCGCAGCGGGGGATTATTTATATTGATGAAAT
>JAICRN010000225.1 GCA_025937335.1 Microcoleus sp. TY_ISSM_2_bin.22 | reverse complement strand
TTTACCTTTTACTTCTTCTCCTGCTGCGAGTTCTTGTGCTGCTACTATCTGAATTTTCCGGCGAGATTTTTTCAATGCTGCTATTGATTTTAATATTAGTAGAGTCAGAGTTTGAGGCATCGATCGCCGATTTTCTTCTAATTATAATCGGAACATTAACAGAGCGACCGCAGGGTCTGCCGAAGGAGTCTATGTTCCTTCGATAATCGCAGATTGCAGACTCTGCACTCGGTTCTTGACAATCATTAATAAAGCTTTGTGCTAATTTGTAATTATTTCCGTCTCCCTGCTTTAAGAAAAGTTCTCCCGCTTGTTGAAAGTCTGCTACTGCTGGCGATTTTGTTCCCAACATACAGCGAATAGCACCTCGTTCCAAATAAGCCAAACCATAATTAGGATTAACGCGAATAGCTTGTTCGTAATCGCCGATCGCCTTTTGCTTGTTTCCCAATTCATAGTATGCTTGACCGCGACCGAAATAAGCTTCTGCCAAGTTAGGATTAAATTGCAGCGCTCGATCGTAATTGTAAATTGCCTGCTGCTTGTTTCCCTGTTGTGAAGTAGCAATTCCCAATCCGAGGTAAGCTTGAGGTATGTTGGGATTCAGCGTTAAAGCCTGAGTAAAATTGGCGATCGCCCCCGGAACATCTCCCTTTTGAACTTTCAAAGAACCTTGGTTGCTGAAATTTGCAGCTTTTTGAGCGATCGCAACTCTTTGACCGATCGCAGCGCTATTTGCCAGATAATTAGATAACTTATTTTGAGCTAGATTATAAACAGATGTACGTGAATCGATCGCTTCTAAAAGTGCGATCGCCTGTTGCCATTTACTTTGCGACTGCTGCCAAACTTCGATCGGATGAGGCGGTTTTTGCACAACCACAGCAGCTTCCATTGCCAATTTTTGAGCCGTTGCTAGACTTTCTGCAGCCTGTAAGTTTTGCTGTACAGGAACCAAACTCGGGCGCAGTTGGAGCAAATCTGCTCTAGCTTGCTGATACCCAAAGCCGGGGAAGTTAGGAATTTTGTCTAAATTGGCGATCGTTTCTTTAAGTCGTCGCTCAAAACTTCTGAGCTGATTTACATCGGTGACTTTCCCTGCATTCTGCGTTTCAACTGCCAGTATTTTCGCTTGCTTGAGCGTTTCATTTGCCGATCGCATTAAGGTGATCGTCCCTACACTTGTTCCCAACACCACAACCCCTAAACCTGCTAATAAAGCTGCGGGTATTTTGCGACTTCGCGAATTATTATTAACTTGATTGTTACTTCGTGATGGCTGTACCCTTCGAGTCTGACGAGATTGTTCCGCTTCCGGTTCTGACTCCACCTCCAACTCCCAAGCCGGCAACTGCAAATCATCTGCTGCTGTTCCCGCTGTCAACTCCCTACTAATGGGAGCAATATTATTGCTATTTCCGCTGGAATACTTGTCAACCAAACTCTGCAATCCTGTCTGATATCCTTCTCCTACCGCCTGAAATCTCCACTC
This sequence comes from Microcoleus sp. TY_ISSM_2_bin.22, assembly GCA_025937335.1. Taxonomy (GTDB): domain Bacteria; phylum Cyanobacteriota; class Cyanobacteriia; order Cyanobacteriales; family Microcoleaceae; genus Microcoleus. Next base: position 6,781 of record JAICRN010000225.1, on the reverse strand, counting down.
TCCATTCTTTTTATATAAACGACCAAATTCTACAGCTGTCTCTCGGGAAAAATTCTCTTTTAATTCATACCGAACCAGTTCGCTTCCCGTATCCAAATTTCTAATTTTAATAAAAGCATTTTTGATATTGCTAAAATTTGCCTTGATTTTATCTGCTTCGTGAATAGTAACAGCAAAAGTCACTTCCTCAATTTCAGGATTGATTTTCTCTAAAATAACGCCGTAAATACTCTTATTTTCTTGACCTCGGTTGTTTTTCTCAGGAATAGATTGCAGTATTGAACCGTCACAGGATTGCAGATTATTGTAAAATATCAAATATTTATCGTTAGGTGTTTTGCCGTCAGCACCTAGCATAAACGCAGAGACATCAATCTCGTAACTTTGTCCTGCCTCTGTCACCTGCCAACCGAGGGCGATCGCCATTTTTTTTAAACCGGGCGCTTCTTTAGAGATATTAAATCTCTCACCCTTACTTAATTGCATTGCCATCTGCTTATTTGTTAAACCTCAAATTTTATACTTCCAATCTTAATGTTAAGTGGCACAAGAAGTTCTTTAATTAATGAAATTTAACAGAGTTTCTCTAATCGCGGGTTTGATTAAAAATATCTGCTGCCTGTATCTGAATTAATTGAGATTTACTTAGAAAGAATTACCTAAGTGAAAACCGGGCTTTCTGCCCCAAGCGGTTTCTACAATTGAACTTAATTTGACATTAGTTTGGAGGATTTTCACAACTAGGTAGTAAGGTAACAAATTTACCAAAAGCTCCAGACGAAACTGTTCCGCTTCCGGTTCTGGCTCCACCTCCAACTCCCAAGCCGGGAACTGCAAATCATCTGCTGTTCCCGCTGCCAACTCGCGAGTAATTGGAGCAATACTATTACTACTTTAGCTGCAATACTTGTCAACAAAACTCTGCAATCCTGCCTGATATCCTGCTCCTACCGCCTGAAATCTCCACTCTCCATTCTTTCTATACAAACGACCAAATTCTACAGCAGTCTCTCGCGAAAAATTCTCTTTTAATTCATACCGAACCAGTTCGTTTTTTGTATCCAAATTGCTAATTTTGATGAAAGCATTTTTGATATTGCTAAAATTTGCATTGATTTTCTCTGCTTCGTGAATAGTAATAACAAAAGTTATTTCCTCAATTTCAGGATTAACTCTTTCTAAGATAATGCCGTAAATAGTCTTATTCTCTTGATTTCGGTTGTTTTTTTCAGGAATCGATTGCAGTACCGAACTATCAAAGGATTGCAGATTATTGTAAAAGATAAAATATTTATCGTTAGGTATTTTGCCGTCAGCACCTAGCATAAACGCAGAGACATCAATCTCGTAGCTTTGTCCTGCCTCTGTCACCTGCCAACCGAGGGCGATCGCCATTTTTTTTAAATCCGGCGCTTCTTGAGAGATATTAAATCTTTCACCCTTACTTAATTGCATTGCCATCTACTTATTTGTTAAAAATTAAACTTTAATGTTCATATTAATATTAAGTGGCACGATAACTTTTTGTTTTTAATAAAACTTAATATTGTGGTTTTAATACCGGGCTTGATTAAAAATATGTTCTGCCTATATCCGAATAAATTTAGATTTTATTAGAGAGAATTACCGAAGTAAAAACCGGGCTTTCTACAAAACCCGGTTTCTACCATTGCACTTAATTTGACATTAGTTTTGAGGGTTTTCCGAACTAGGTGGCAGGGTAACAAAATTACCAAATGCTCCAACCGTTTGATAGCTTTTTTTGCCTAATTCAGTTGTGTAAATACTGACCACACCTAAATTTTGACGCTGCGTTGTATTGTCGAGCAAGCTTTCGATCGTGTCCCGCTGCGAACTCAGCAAATTCTTGCAACTGCCGATCAAAGTATCTGCAACGCCGCTCAAAGCTTTCGGAACGCGAGAATCTTTGCACACAGTGCTTTCCAACTCGGTTTCGAGTACGCCGGAAGCATAAGTTAGGTATTTGTCTCTCCCAGGATTTGTAAATGCCATGCCGGCGGCTAGCAGAGTCAGGGCGATCGCGACTTTTCCCACATTGCCGAAAAAATTAGAAGTTGGCTTGTTAGTATTCATTGCGTTATCAATATTCATTTTTTTTAGCCCCGTTGATTTATAAGCTTATCTTGATTTAAACTACACCTCCTCAGAAACAGATTTCCGAAAGGAGGGGACAGTTTTTAGATTGGAGGCCAGTTGCGAGTAAGCCTCTAACTGGTTTACCTTCCTGTTACGTTTCCCCCTCCCTCAAATCCGGTAAATCTTCAACAAAATATTTATCTGGTTCCCAGGCACAGCCTGGAAACGAGGAATTTAAACTTAGTTTCGCTTTGATTTTTGCCGATCGATCTCCCGCTGCAACTCTTCAATCTGACGGCGCAAAGCTTCCGTCTCGCTGTTAGGCGTTTGGGACTTCACATCAACCGCACCCTCAGCTACAGCCCGCTTGTAGTTCCCCAGCTTAATTTGGCGGTATTCCTCGGAACTTGCCCAGTCTCGCAAATACCGCAGGCGTTCCACCGGGAAAGGATGACTCAGCATCACGCCCTGGCCGCCGTTGTAGAGTAAAAACTTATACACTTGGTTGAGATTGTCTCGATCGAGCTCTTGATAGTTGTCAGACTGACGGATAAATTCTTGCAAACTGCATTGGTCAGCATATTTACTGCTAACTCCCGCAAGTTTCATCATCGTCTTCATCACACTGTTCAAGTCATCCGTCACCAACAAAGCCGCCCGGTCTGCCGACAATTCAGCCTTGCGCCGCCACTCGTAAAAAGCGAAAATTAAACCGCTACCGACCATATTTCCCAGCCCGAAAGTCATCTCGCCAATTGTCGATGCGACGCTCATCGCCCACATCGCCATTTGATTTAAAATTGGATGACCGCATTTAATGTGTCCCAACTCGTGAGCCAAGACCACCCTAATTTCCGCCTCGTCCAACAAGTCTAAAAGACCAGTGTTTAATACTACATAAGGCTGGTTTTTTCCGAGGGCATAGCTGTTAACTGAGGGATTTTGAGAAACAAACAAACCAGGTTCAGGAAAAACATCTAAAGCCTGCACGCACTCCCGAAATATATGATAAATGCTGGCATATTGGCGGGGCCCGACTTGAATGCTATTTCCCATTAGGTAAACGAATTGCGGTCGTTCGTAGACAAATTCTACAAATTTGCTGGCAATTAAGTCAAATCCAGGCACGCTGCGCAATGCTGCCTCGGCTTGGCGATCGAGGGGATGCTGAAATGCTTCGCTAGAAATTCCCGTATAAGTAGGCATAGGTGTTGCAAAGATTACATTTAACATATCAGTGGTTAGCAGATAGCTGCGGTTGCTACCTGGCACCTGACGTATCAATATTATCGCGACAAATATTGAACTGTTCATCAGTCCTGGACGCACTCCGACAAAAAAACCCGGTTTTTTACGGGATTTACGGTGTGTAACGAAGTATTGCGGAAAAAAAAAACCGGTTTCTGGACTCCCCTGTAAGTCCTGTTCAAATTAACGTTAAAATTGTGATTCTGCCAAAGACGCGATCGACCAATATCTTTCAAAGTGTCTGTGTATCGCCTCACCCAAAAATTGGAACGTGAAAAAATGGCTATCCTGCGACTCGAAAACGGTACAACCTACACTCAACTTAGCGACATTACCCGAGAACTCGGTTCCTTAAACATTCAACTCAACCGCTGGCCCGTGGGTGACAGCGCTGAAATTCAAAATTTGTTAGCTAAAGATGCTCTTGACGACAATCAAAAAGAGCAAGTGCTGCAAGCCCTCGACGGCTACTTTCAACAATTGTCGGAAAGTGCAGGCTATCAAGATCGCGACTTAATCGTACTGCATCCAGACCTTCCCAACCTCGACACAATGCTGTCCAAATTTAACAAGTGCCACATCCACGCCGATGATGAAGTCCGCTATATCGTAGCAGGCGAGGGCATTTTCGGCTTTGTGCGGCCAGACGGCAGCCAAGTCGAACTCACAGTGCAGCCGGAAGAATTTATCAACGTGCCGGCGAATACAGAACACTGGTTTTATTTGACACCAGCCCGGAAAATTAAAGCGGTGCGCTACTTTACCACCAAAGAAGGCTGGACGCCGGAGTATACCGATACGGAAATTCGATCGCGCTTAGATGTGGAAAAGCTCACAAACCTCCAAACAGCGTTATCATAAGCGAAAAGTTAAGTTTTGTAAAGACCCTTGACTGCAACATTCACACCCAAAAACAGCCAAACCTGGCACGCTCTCAACCCCCTGTGGCAAGGAGCAGAAGACGCAGTACAGAAGGGTTTACCCCACACCAAGCTAGCACCGGCATGGCAAATACTGCTCCTGGGCGACGGTTCCCCCACCCGTCACCTGCAACTGCTGACAGGGGAACCCACAGAAGTAGATGTCATCGATATGTCTTTAGTGGGTGAGGACGCAGACGGCGCGCCCCAGCAAATTGTCGCCGTTCCCGGGCCGCGCCTGCGCCGCCAAGTGTGGCTGCGGACTGCTTCGGGACAGCGCCTCGCCTATGCGACTTCTTGGTGGGAAGCGAGCCACGTAGATGAATATTTACAAAATAAATCTTTGCCAATTTGGGCCAGTTTAGCGCGGCTCCGCACAGAATTGTATCGCGATGTGCAGGGCATTTATTGCGGTGATTCGGTGGCCTTGGAGTCAGCTTTTGAACAGTCGGGGCCTTTTTGGGGGCGACACTATTTGTTTTGGCATCACGGGAAGCCACTGACGCTGATTTATGAGGTGTTTTCGCCTTATTTAACTAAGTATTTGGGGCCGATGCAATTGGATGTTGATTGAGATGCGATCGGCTGATCGAGGGTTTTGGCATCTGACGTACTTTACTAATTGTGACACCCTTGCCTTAGTCCTTTTTGATAAACCGCCAAGACGCAAAAGACACAAAGAAGAAGAGGAAGATAGATCGGGAGAGTATACAGCCGGATTTGGTATGAGCTTCCCCAACTTCTTGAAGATGTTGGGGAGCTGGATTTTCTACCTATTCATAGTTGTCCGACGAAATTTCACTCGCAAACCGTCGCGCGGATGAGGAACCGGTACTGGGATTAAATTCAAATCTTGATCCGGTAACAGCTCCCATTCAAGCTCCCGAACAATCTTTGCCGCAAACAACTTCATTTCTAATCGGGCAAATTCTTTGCCCAAACAGTCTCGCAAGCCGCCGCTAAAGGGCACGTAACTGAAAGGTTTAGGCGATCGCTCCGAGCTAAATCGATCGGGGTCGAATCGATCTGGTTCAGGATAAAGTTGACTATCGTGATGGGTTTGATTAATCCCATAAGCCACGTTCCAACCTTTAGGAATTTCATAGCCACCGAACTCACAAGCATTAATTACTGTCCGAAAAATACTTCTCACAGGTGGAATTAAACGCAGCACTTCTCGCAGCACCTGTTCTAAATAGGTCATTTGTTTGAGTTGTTCCAATGTTAGGGGTTCAGTTGCGGGGAACTGCTGCTGTTCCGCCCGCACTTTTGCCATCACATCGGGATTTTGAGCTAAGAGAAGGCAAAAAGAGGTGATCGCCGAAGTTAAAGTTTCGTGTCCCGCAAACAGCAGCAACAGCAGTTGATCTTTCAAATCCTCCAAACTCAAACTATTTCCCTCGTCATCGCGAGCTGAAATCAGCAAACTCAAAGCATCATTGCCACTAGGGGTTCCTTGTTGGCTATCCAGAATAATCTTTTCCAGTTCTACTAACAGTAACTTCCTGCCATTTTTAGCTTTGCCAAATAGAGTAAAAGGCAAATCCCAAGGGATAGAAAATAAACCCTCCGCAAATGTTTCAAAATTATGTCCGAGTGCCGTTTCCGAACCATTTTCAAGCCCTACTAACAACTTACCCGCCACATCAAAAGTATAATTTCTCAGTTCGGGATACCAAGTCAGGGTTTCCATTTTTGCCCATTTTTCCAAATAGCGCTGAGTGATATTTTCCATCGCGCCGATGTAGCCCGCCAAAGCTCGCGGCTGAAACGCTTGGTACAGCAACTTGCGCCGATTTTGGTGGTTAGCACCCGTTTGCAACGCCAAGGAAAGCGGCCCTAAAAGCGCTCTCGTACTGGCAGGCCAAGTCACAACAAAATATTGGTTGTCATTGCTTAAAACAAACAAAGTAGCCTCTTGGCCAGATATAAACACGGTAGGCTGTCCGAAAATGCTGGTTTTGAAAATGGGCCCGTACTGTTGGTGGCGTTTTTTGGCAAATTGGGAATCTTGCAAAAAGTTGAGGGTATCGCCAATTAAGGGTAAACCGAAACTGCCGGGAGGTAGTGCCATTTTAGATTTTAGATTTTAGATTTTAGATTTTTAATATCATATCAATTTTAGTTGTCTCGTGCATCTTGTCAACCAGACAAATTTCTGCTAAAATAGTCTTTATTTTTTTGTATCCTGTAGGTGCGTCTGTCTTAAGGTTAATACAAAATTAATACAAAAAAATAGGGTTTTTCCAACTGACGTACCTTACTATTTTTGCATACAAACCAATTTAATTTTTTGTTCTTTTAATCGGAATCTCGATTATAAATTCAGTGCCTTTCCCCACCACCGAGAAACACTTGATTTCACCTTTATGTTTTTCGACAATAATTGAATGGGAAATCGCTAAACCCATCCCCGTTCCCGAACCGATCCGTTTTGTAGTATAGAAAGGGTCAAAAATCCGCTGCTTGACTTGAGCGGTGATACCTGCACCGTTATCAGCAATTCTAATCACAGC
>JAICRN010000134.1 GCA_025937335.1 Microcoleus sp. TY_ISSM_2_bin.22 | reverse complement strand
GTACGAGTTGGGACAGTTGATGAAACAGGGCATTGTCGCTCCGATCCCCGCAGGCTATCAACTGTCTCCCGAAGCCACCACAGTTCTAGAAACCATCAAGAAACTAGATCCGGGCCAGCAAATTACCGTACTTCGCAACACCGTAGTTCACATGGGCTACGACCCCGATTTCAGCCAAGAGTACGGCAAACGCTCGGCCCCCCGCAGCACTCCCACCGCTCTAGAAGAGCGGGTGAAAACCAAAATTGAGGGTATCAGCGAGCAGACTGTCCTCAACTACATCGACTACATGAACGCTTTCGACTTCACCCCCGCCGTCGGTTTATTTGCTGAAGAAGGTGCCTTGCAACCGCCTTTCCAAAAGCCGATCGTCGGTCGCGAAGCTATCCTCAACTATATGCGGGAAGAGTGCGTCGGACTGAAAATGATGCCCGAGCGAGGCGTATCCGAACCCGCAGAAGATGGCTACCGCCAAGTGAAAGTCACCGGCAAAGTCGAAACTCCCTGGTTCGGATCGAATGTGGGAATGAACATTGCGTGGCGGTTTTTGCTCGATCCCCAAGGTCAAATTTTCTTTGTGGCGATCGACTTGTTGGCATCTCCTAAAGAATTGCTCAATTTGATGCGCAAATAGGATATTCTGATTCGGTCAGTCAAATAGACTCTACAAAAACCCAGATGCCAGCAGGTGTCTGGGTTTATATCATTTTAGATTTGAGATTTTAGATTCAAGAATTGAACGATTGGAAATGACTGATGGCATAAGGGTTTGCAGCTTGCTTACACTTGCGTTTTTTGAAAGTAGTATTGATTGTGGTCGATCGCTCCCAAAGCTGCGATCGACGTTCTCCGGTTCCTCCTTTTTTCGGAGAATTATTTTCCGGGCTCTAGTTATATCTTTTGAGGGATTTGCTGCGACAAAGAGAATGATTACAGTATACTCATTCATCTGAAATCACTTTTTTTATGACCGCAACAACTAGACCTATTTTAACTAGATCTACAGATATTGCCGGCATCACAAACCCAGCGGTACTGCGATATTTTGAAACTTTAAACGCAGGCGATTTTGCAGCGACTGCTAATTTGTTTGCTGATGACGGGGTTCTGCACGCGCCGTTTGAGGAGCCAATTATCGGTAAAAGCTCGATCGCCACTTATCTAAAAACAGAAGCGCGAGGAATGCAGCTCCAACCCCAGCAAGGTGTCAGCAAAGTTTTAGAAGATGGGCAAGTTGAAGTTCAGGTTAGCGGCCGGGTGCAAACATCCGTATTTGGTATTAATGTCGGATGGCGGTTCGTGTTCAATTCTCACCAACAAATCCTTTCTGTCACCGTCAAGCTGTTAGCTTCTCCCCAAGAATTGCTAAATCTGCGGTCGCATAAGAAATTTGATGTTTGATAAGCTGTTTCACATTTAAATTGTCTATTTTGGTTTGATGTGTCGATCGCGCGTAATCGCTAAAGCCATCATTATTTTGGCGCAACTCCGGCAGAAACCGGGTTTTTTACCCAAATCTCTGGTGAAGCATCGCTAACGGTATAAAAACCCGGTTTCTTCGGTATTTGGGCGCAACTCCGGCAGAAACCGGGTTTTTTATCCAAATCTCTGGTGAAGCGTCGCTAACGGTATAAAAACCCGGTTTCTTCGGTATTTGGGCGATGGGACTGTACCCCTACAATCATCTTACAGTCTCAAGCGAGAGGGACGATACTGCACGAAAAGTGGCTGTCACCGCACCGTGCGACAGACAGCCAAAGCGAGTCAAAAAGTGCATTGTCAATGACTAATGACTAATGACTAATTAAGATTTTTCCGGCAAACTAGCTTCTAACTTCAGACAGTTGCGACCGTCTATTTGCAAAGTGTAGTCCACCCGATCCATAAGTCTGCTCATAATTAGCCAGCCGTAGCCGCTTTCCTGTTTAGCTTCCGGCCTCGGGGGACTGTAAGTATCCATTTCGTAACCTTTACCGTAATCCCAAATTTCTAAACCAATATCCCGATTTTTTAAATTCAAGCGAATTAACACGGGCAAATTGGGTTGATCTTTGTGAGCGTGGCGGATCACGTTAGAATAGGCTTCTGCTAACACCAAGCGCAAACGATTCGACTGACGCGGCCAATCGACGTGCTCTCCTAGCTCTACTTCCAAACTGCTCAGCAACCAATTTTCAACAATTGTTAAAAACCGCAAGTCGCTTGGCACATGAAGCTCAGTATTCATAAAAAAATCCCGTAAGTTTGAAAACCCCTGTGTCTTCACACCAGGTATGAAACACGACGCACCGAATTGATTCGGCCTCAATACTTGTCGCTACTCGGGGGATAGCAGCATTTTGTGTTTAAACATCAGGCATTTGTGATTCGGTAGAAGGCAGAAGTTAAGAGTATATTTGAAAACTTTAGTTATGGGTTTAAATCCCATTAACAATCGATAATTATACTGAGACTGCAAGCAGCGAAGTATAAAAAATCTTTGTTTCAATCCCTGGCTTTTAAGCGTTGGTTATTTCTGACAAATGCCTTCTACTTTAACCCTTTACAGGTGTTTAATCCCCCAGGAAAGCGATTCAGGAAACTAGCAGCGCGGTGGCGCGCTAGGTTTTTTTACTGTTGTTTTTGACTGTTGACGATAACGCAGTCCTTTGCGGGACTCTGCGGGCTGTTAACAAGCAGGGCTTGAGTTTTTTGACTCTCGCCCCCGACTATCAGTCGGGAGTTGCTGACAGATTCAGAGAACCTCCAGAGAGAGTATGGTTTGGTCGTCTTCCTGAACGGGATTGTCAGCTCGGATGCGAGCCAACAAATTGTCCAAGTTGAAGGAACCAGGCTCTTGAATCAAGAGTTGCCAAAGCCCTTCTTGTTGTAGCATAGAACGGGTGGGTTCACCTCCTGCGACCGCTTGAGTAGTCACGCTAGCTTCAGTAATCCCGTCACTCGTCAGCAGAAATACATCTCCTGACTTTAATTGGATCGTACCTGCTTTGCCCCTCCAAACTGGTAGTATCCCCAAGGGAATGCCGCGAGCTTTCAGGAAATTCGGCTCGGCTGGCGTTTTACCGCTAGCGGCTTGAGCTTTCACCTCCGAGTGAGACCAAACGATCGGGTAAATGTGACCGGCATTAGCAAATGCCAGGTGTCCGGTTGACGGAGTGTAACGAGCTACAACCATTGTAATAAAATGGTTGTTGCCGATCAGGTCGTCAGACATACTGCTATTCATGTTGTGCATAACTCGATCGGGCTCTGGAGAAACTTCTTGGGAAAGTTCCCGCCGCATCACCGAAATCGCGCTGGCCATAAATAGAGCAGCCGGAACTCCCTTACCCGAAACATCTCCCACCGCGATCCAAATATCCCCTTGGGAGTGGACGTAGACTTCAAAAAAGTCACCGCCAACTTCCCGCGCGGGATAGCAGCAAGCTTGCACTCTGACAGTTTCAAAATCCGGCCAACTTTGACGCAACAAGTTTGTTTGGATTTGGCGGGCCACTTCCAACTCGGTTTGCATCTGCTTGGCTAAATCCAGAGTGCGCTGGTATAGCTTAGCTTGAGACAGGGCCAGAGCAGCTTGAGCTGCTACACCTTCTATTAACTCTATATCTTCTGCCGACCAAGGGTTAGTGCCGCCAATCTGGCACAAAGCCAGTACCGCCAGCAATTCTTGCTGGTATGTCAGGGGCACGGCAATCTCAACCGAGTTACCGTCTCCGCGACTGTTTGGGTTGACTTGAGTTTGGCGGCTGGCTACGGCTTGAACCAGCAAATTTTCATCAAAAGAAAAGCTGCTGGCATCGTCGGTTTGGGCTTGGTAGGGGAAGGTACTCGGCAATAGCCGATCGGCCTCTACCGGCCGCAGCATACAATAGTTGGCCTCAAAAGTTTGACCTACGGTTTGAACAATAGTTTGTACCATACTAGAGTAATCTAGCGACCCGCGAATCACGCTCATGACCTCATTGAACAGAGATTCCTTGCGCAAAGCGCGACGCAGTGCAACGCTGCGCTGCTTGTAGTATTTGTAAGTTTCTGAGGCTTGATTGATCACCAACTTGAGTTCTTCTGGATTCCACGGTTTGGTGATGTATTTGAAAACTTGACCTGAGTTGATGGCCTCGACCAAATCTTCAACATCGGTGTATCCCGTTAGCAGAATCCGAATCGTATCGGGAAATCGCTCGACTGTTTTCCCCAAAAACTCGGTGCCATTCATTTCTGGCATCCGCTGGTCAGATATAATCACCGCCATCTCGCCCTGTTCGTCTAGAACTTCCAGGGCACTGAGGGCGCTATCTGCTTTGTAAACCTGAAAGTCGCGTCGAAACGTCCGGTACAATAAATCCAAGTTGTCGGGTTCGTCATCGACTACCATCAGTTTCAGCTTGCTTCCATCTCCCCGACTCATCTTTCTTCCCCCTTGAAAACCCCCACCATAGCTGTAATCAGCAAGGTGGCGGGAGGAAAAGGGGGGCTGGATATATGCAACATATCAGTTACGTCAAGTTGAGTTAAAGAAACCCGTTTTACCTCAAGGTGAGCATTCCTTTCGCACCATCTGTTCGCACAACAGATGAGAGGCTTTTGATACTGTAACCCGCCTCGGTAGGCCGCTTCAATAGGGAAAATTCCCGAGTCAGCTTTCGTGCTTTGATAGGAGCAACGACCGTGTGAGCAGTCGGTATTTTTCTAAACACACCAGCCTCGAAAATGACTAATTAATGCTCTGATTGCAGAGTTCTTAACTAGCTGCGCACTCTCGTCGGTGTGATTTTTAACACTTACTACTAACTCCTGTATTGCTACCTGAGTGTGGTCAAAACCGGCTCTATTTCAAGCCCCACTGTACCCGGAGGGTTAGCGGTGGGTTGTTGGCGCTATTCCCTACATCTTTGCCGAATCGTACTTGATTGCTGCATTCAAGTCCCCCTAATCTCTGAACTTTTTGCAGCAAGCATATTACTACTGCCGAATCAAGTTATTCTTTCTGCCAGTCTGAGCTTAGCAGAACGAGAGCGGGGATTTCTAGCGACTTCTTCGGATTGCGGCCCGATCGGCTTTTTTGTAAGTACCTGCAAACTGGGTGTTCCTCTGAGTTGGTGCTTGACTGGTCGGTCTTCCAGACTGTGAAATGTAATGATTCCGATTCTCCCACCTGGTTTTAACCACCTTGGCGCAAGGTGGAGGAAAGTTTCTAAAGAAGCGAGTTCGGAGTTGACAGCTATCCTTAAAGCTTGGAAGGTACGGGTGGCTGGATGAATTCTGCCGTTGCGCTGCTTGGGGGGGAAGCTGGAGGCGATCGCCCCTGCAAGTTCTGTTGTAGTTTGAAAAGGACGGCTTTGCACAATCCGCCTCGCGATGCGCCGCGACAGTCGCTCCTCGCCGTATTTATAAATAATATCTGCTAGTTTAACTTCTTCCCAGTGATTGATAATCTCTTCTGCGGTCAAAGATTGCTGCTGGTTCATACGCATATCTAGTTGAGCTGGGTGGCGAAAACTAAATCCTCGTTCCGGTGTATCGAACTGAGCCGAGCTGACGCCCAAGTCTGCTATGATACCATCAAATTCGGCCTCTGGGGACTGATATTCAGCAAAGTTGCCGTGCCAAAACTCAACGGGCGAGTTGGCAAATCGGGTTTGGCAAAAACGGATGGCTTGTTCGTCGCGGTCGATCGCCACCACTGTAACATCTGGCGCCGCCGCTAAAATCAAACTCGTGTGTCCGCCGCCCCCAAGCGTCGCGTCCAAATAGTGCCCGCCTGGACGCACAGCCAAACCCGCAATTAATTCTTGACCCAAAACTGGAACGTGATAGGTGTCAATACTGACATCTAATCCAGGGGTATCCTTCTCAGAGAGCTCGATATCCTTCATAATCTATAAGAGCGAAACAAAAATCAACAATAGTCAGTAATCATTAATTGATTTAATTATGTCAAGAATTGAGACTAGAACCGAACCGATGGTGCTCAACATGGGGCCGCACCACCCATCCATGCACGGGGTACTCCGGCTAATCGTCACCCTAGACGGGGAAGACATAGTTGACTGCGAGCCTGTTTTGGGCTATCTGCACCGGGGGATGGAAAAAATTGCCGAAAATCGCACCAACGTGATGTACGTCCCCTACGTCAGCCGCTGGGACTATGCGGAGGGGATGTTTAACGAAGCGGTGACAGTCAATGCACCGGAAAAGTTGGCGAATATTGCTGTCCCCAAACGGGCGAGTTACATTCGGGTAATCATGCTGGAGTTGAACCGGATTGCTAACCATTTGTTGTGGTTGGGGCCGTTTTTGGCGGACGTGGGGGCGCAAACTCCTTTTTTCTATACTATGCGCGATCGCGAGATGATTTTAGACTTGTGGGAAGCAGCCACAGGTTATCGCATGGTGAATAATAACTATTTCCGCATCGGCGGAGTTGCCGCAGATTTACCTTACGGTTGGGTAGATAAGTGCGAAGATTACTGCGATTATTTCCTTCCCAAAATTGACGAGTACGAACGTTTAATTACCAACAATCCAATCTTCCGCCGCCGGATTGAAGGGCTGGGTACTATTTCTCGCGAAGAAGCGATTAACTGGGGACTGTCGGGCCCCATGTTGCGCGCTTCCGGCGTTAAGTGGGATTTGCGGAAAGTTGACCATTACGAATGCTACGACGAGTTCGACTGGGAAGTTTGTACCGAAGCTGCTGGCGATTGTTTGGCCCGGTATGTGGTGCGGATTCGAGAGATGCGCGAGTCGGTTAAGATTATCTATCAAGCCTTGAAAGGACTCCCCGGCGGCTCTTACGAGAATTTGGAAGCGAAGCGCTTAGAAAGCGGGCCAAAATCTGAATGGAATGGTTTTGACTATCAGTTTATTGGCAAAAAAGTGGCGCCGACTTTTAAGATTCCCAAGGGCGAACATTACGTGCGCGTTGAAAGCGGCAAGGGTGAGTTGGGGATTTATATTATCGGGGATGATAGTGTGTTTCCATGGCGCTGGAAGATTCGGACTGGGGATTTTAATAATTTGCAGATTTTGCCTCACATTGTTCGCGGTGTGAAAATTGCGGATTTGGTGGCAATTTTGGGGAGTATCGACATTATTATGGGTTCGGTTGACAGGTAGAAGGAAAAGGGCGATCGCATTTTTGGGCTGTTTGCTAAAAAGTGCGATCGCTGCTTTTTTGAATCCTCGATCGGCTACTATAAATTATGGAAGCTCAACCAAAAGAAATTCAGCGTTACGTCACACCAGATGGCAAAATTCCTTTCACTGAATGGTTGAAGTCTCTTCGAGATATCAAAGCTGAAGCCAAGATTCGCGGGCGGCTAGACAGAATTAAGCTAGGCAATTTGGGAGATTGTCGCTCAGTAGGAGAAGGTGTTGTTGAATTAAGAATTGACTGGGGCCCAGGCTACCGCATCTACTTTGGACAAATAGAGCAAACGATTGTTATCATCCTCTGCGGTGGAGATAAAAGCACTCAAGATCGAGATATTCGTAAAGCTATTGAATATTGGATAGATTACAGGAGTCGAGAGAATGACTAAAAGTGTAAGTTACCAAGACGACTTGATGGAATTCCTCAAAAAACCTGAAGCGGCGGCGGCTTATATCGAAGCGATTTTGGAAGAAAAAAATGTAGAAGCGGAACTTTTGCCGCTAGCACTTAGTAATATTGTTGAGGCTCGCGGGGGCATAACTCAGCTTTCAGATATAGCTAAGTTGCACTATGAAAAGTTAAAAAATTTGCTCTCGAAAACAGGAGGAGATGAAGTTTATCTGTTGGTGGCGTTCCTGGATGCTTTGGGATTTCAGTTACAAGTAGGGGTTAAATCTGATAGTTCAACATTCGAGGCTGAGGGTGCGATCGCAGTCGCAGAGCAAATTCCCACAGTATAATGATTAATTATGACATTCCAGAAATCAGATATCAATGACAGTAACCCGGAACTGTGCAATTTAATCTGCGAAAGAATTGCCGCCAGTCCCCAGCAGCGTATTACTTTTGCTGAATATATGGATTTGGCACTATATCATCCGCAGCACGGTTACTATAATAGCGATCGCCCGTCGATCGGCAAACAAGGCGATTTTATCACGTCGCCTCATTGGAGTGCTGATTTTGCGGAGGTTTTGGCAGAGCAGTTTGTGCAAATGTGGGAATTTCTCGATCGCCCTTTCAATTTCGCGATCGTAGAAATGGGCGCTGGGCGGGGAACTTTTGCAGCCAATGTGCTGCAATATATGCAACGGCAACATCCCGACTTATTTAAAAATTTAACATACATAATTGTTGAACTTTCGCCAATACTTCAAGCTGAACAATGCCAAAGCTTAAGCGATATCAATTGTGTCAAGTGGTGCAATTGGGATGAGATAGTTAATAATTCAATAGTCGGTTGTTTCTTTTCTAACGAGTTAGTAGATGCTTTGCCAGTGCATCAATTTCTTCTGGAATCCGGGCAAGTTAGAGAGATTTACGTTGCCGCCGAAACCCCAAAACATGAACAAGAAGAGATAAATTTTGTTGAATTAATTGGCGAAGTTTCCACGCCTAAAATTGCCGAATATTTAGATTTCGTGGGCATCGATTTGTCGGCGAGTGTTTATGGGGATGGTTATCGCAGTGAGGTGAATTTGGCGGCTTTGGACTGGATAAGTACAGTCGCTCAAAAGTTGCAGCGGGGATATTTGTTAACTATTGATTACGGTTATCCCGCGCACCGCTATTACAATCCGAGGCGCAGGGAGGGAACGCTACAGTGTTATTATCGCCACCGATATCACAGCAATCCTTATATTAATGTTGGGCGGCAGGATTTAACAGCTCATGTTAATTTTACGGCGCTGGAAAGGCAGGGCGAATTGTGCGGTTTGGATGTGGTAGGGTTTACTCAGCAGGCTTTGTTTTTGATGGCGTTGGGTTTGGGCGATCGTATTGCTTCTCTGTCTGCAAATGATGCGGAAGTATTGGATTTGGCAACGTTTTTGCGCCGACGGGAGGCTTTGCATCAGTTGATCGATCCGATGGGTTTGGGCGGTTTTGGGGTTTTGGTGCAGTCGAAGGGCTTGAGAGAGGAGGAAAAGGGGAGAATATTGAAGGGTTTGATAGTGCCTGATTAGTGATTAAAAGTTTAATTTCCACTAATCTCCACCAGTGGTTCACCTGCTTTCAATATCTCCAAAGCTTCAGGTAATGTTGCACTCAAAATCTCTCGCAACCGATCGTTTGATGTATTGCCACACGTCAACCAAATAATCTGTGGCGGTGAACCAAGGCGATCGACCAAATCAACAAAGTCACTATCTTTAGTCATTACGATAACTCCCTGCGCTCTCGATGCCTCAAAAATTTCAGGATCTTCGGCATCTCTCAAGCCAATCTCGCGCAAGCCTACGGCTGTGACACCAAATGTGTTTGTAATCCAGGTTGCGATCGCCGGTGACAGATGTGCATCTACCCAAATTATTGTCATGCAACCAATACCGGATGATTGAGTTTGCGCGAAGCATACAAAAGAGAAGCTCTCAGATCGTCTGCTTCAAGATCGGGCATTTCTTCTAGTATTTGTTCCGCACTCAAACCAGCCACAAATAAGTCCAGTACGTCTGATACCCGAATTCTCATGCCGCGAATGCAAGGGCGACCGCCGCACTGTCTAGGATTAACCGTGATTCTTGCGAATAGCTCCGACATTAAAGTTAGCTCCTACAACGCCTACTTATAGTATGAATGAGTGCGATCGTAATTGTCAATAACTGGATTCCCATGATTATTAACTAATTAAGCTGTACCAATTACTTTTGTCATCACTTAAGCGCACTGACTCAGCGGCGGAAATTCCCATTGTCCAGAATATAAAGTAGATGGTAGATTTAAACAATAGGCAGCAGGAATCACCTCGATCAACCACCAATTAAACATATCTCGTTGAGCCGCAGCAAAACCAGAAATGGCCTCCCCAGTAATGGCATTGTACAAAATATCTAAGATGGCATTATAGGCTGTTTTCATGTTGAGTGTTTGCAGCAAGCCGTAGAAGATATTATAAGCTTCGTCAGTAGCTTGATATTTTCCAATTTTGTTGATATTAGGAAACAAGGTATCTGCCCAAGCTTTTGGGATTTCACAACTATCCTTCAGCCAACAAGATACAATTCCTTCAACGATATCAGCTTTG
>JAICRN010000510.1 GCA_025937335.1 Microcoleus sp. TY_ISSM_2_bin.22 | reverse complement strand
TAGGGCCAGCAGCCCTCACTTCGCCAATTCGGAGAAGGCTAATTATTGGTTCGCCAAGTAGGTTTCTTAAATCATTTGGAAGGTTGTCCATACTAGCAGTCAGCTTCAGTTTCTCAAGCCATCGCTGAACTCGTGATTCAAACTCAATAGCAGGGTTTCCTTTCCATTGCTCATCTGCCGGTGGTAGCAAATAATCTGGAAGTTTCGCTTCACCAACTACATCAATTGACTCACCATTGTACTTTTCTAAGGAGTCGCGGAGCAGAATTACGCGCTCTCCAGTTACGACAAGTCCAACTGAACAACCAATAGATGCCATATTGTTTTTAAGCTGTGCAATAAGTTGAGCGTTGATACTGATGTCTTTGAGCTTTACCTCAACGATCATCAGATATTCCCCATCTTGGCTTGTCACAACAATATCTGGTTGGGATGTTTTTATCATGGCATTATATCGCAGCAAATTTATTGGCGATGCAGTAAATCAACGACTAGCCTAGGCTTTGCGTAACAAAATTATAACTTGAGGGCATTCTAATTAGGTCATTTAAACGTCAATACAGGGACAATCAATTGAGCTATCAAGTTGATGAGAAGCAAATTTTAATGCTGATTTTCCCATCCAAAGCCGATCGCCCTCCATCCCCCGACACTACAGCAAACGGTCGATCGCACGTCCCCGTTCTCCCCATCTCAAAATTTCCTGACATTTTTGTTGCTAAAACGAAGTCATTACGAGTATGATTTAAGAACAAGCAAAAAAGAGAGCCGCCATGAGGATAGAAGAAATTCCCCTCAACCAGATTCGCCGCCCCCTGCCGCGAGTCAACGACCAAACTAAAGTAGCCGCCCTCATGGAATCCATCCGCGAGGTAGGTTTAAACGAACCCATCGACGTGTTAGAAGTAGATGGTCAGTATTACGGATTTTCGGGCTGCCACCGGTACGAAGCTTGCCAGCGTCTCGGTTTAGAAACTATCCGCTGTAAAGTACGCCGAGCTACCCGTGCCGTGTTGCAGATGCACCTAGCCTGAGCCTCTCAACAGAAATTCACAACAGGCAAACATTCGATCGCCCAAACCTTTCTAAGAAGTTCGACCGACAATCACACTAATAACAAGGTAAAAACTTATGACTGCCAACAACCACAAACAACATCTTTACCCCACCCGCATCGATATGTCAGCCGCCACCCGCTCTCAAGTAGTCGGGCTGCTCAACGCCACGCTGGCAACGACTCTGGACTTAAAAACTCAAGTCAAACAAGCTCACTGGAACGTTAAAGGCATGGACTTCTACCAGTTGCACTTGCTGTTTGACGAAATGGCAACAGAACTCGAAGAATACGTTGATACGGTTGCCGAACGGGTCACAGCTTTGGGCGGTTTGGCTGTAGGAACAGCCCGCACAGCCGCCGCAGATTCGATCCTGCCAGAATTTCCTTTCGACATTGTAGACGGCAAAGAATACGTGACTGCTTTGGCCGATCGCTACGCACCCTACGCGCAACACCTGCGAGTCGCCATCGACAAAGCAGCGGAACTCGGCGACGCCGATACAGCGGATCTCTACACCGAAATTTCGCGGACAATTGACAAGCGTTTGTGGTTCCTAGAAGCGCATTTGCAAGGTTCTGCGACAAGTGCAACAGCCGCCGCCCGCGAAAAAGTAGCCGTCAAATAGCAAGCTGTCAATAATTGAACTTGCATCTTCATAAATTGCGAAACTCCTGTGGGGCGGGTCGAACAGCCCGCCCCAAAAATGTATTTCGTTAATGCTCCTGAGAGCTTAGGATCGAGAATATGTCCATTTATTAATTTGGATGAATTTTTCGTGGCAGCTAATATTCCAGATTATGCTCCTCAACTGCAACGCCTGATTCAACAGGCGGGGCTTTCGGGCGATCGAGAACTCAGCCAAAAAGCAGGAGTTTCCGAGATCCACGTGAGTCGCCTGCGTCGCGGCTTAGCCCTGCAAACCAGAGCCGACATCCTGCTCAAAATCAGTCAAGCTTTACAAATTTCCTTAACCGAACTGCTCGCAACCTTGACACCAGACTGTGTAGAGTTAGAACAGTCACCACCGACAGCCCTAGAACAAGAATATCAGCGCCTGCAAGCTTCGATCGAACAGCAGCGAGAATCTTTGATGCAGGAATTCCAGCTATCTAGCGTGCAAATTTTAGAATCTTGGATGTTGCAGTGGCCGACTGCTGCGAGCAAAGCTCAGGAAAATCACCACTTGCGGGCTCAGAAACTGCTGCCGTTGCTGCGGCCAGTCGAGCAGTTATTGGAGCATTGGGGAGTGGAGTCGATCGCTCCAGTCGGAGCCGAACTGCCCTACAATCCGCAACAGCACCAGCTCATCGAAGGAACAGCCCAGCCGGGAGAACCCGTCAAAGTCCGCTACACAGGCTACAGACAAGGCGACAAACTCCTCTACCGCGCCAAAGTTAGCCGAGTTTGATTAATACCAGAAGGTATTCAGCAGAACAAAGATTGTCCCCCTCTCAAAATTCACTGCCGGCGTAGCGCTGCGACTCTCATCAGCGTTGCGATCCGCGACGATCGCCATCTTTTGCACTCAAAACTATTTTCCCGCTCTCAGCCTCTGGCGCTTTCACTCTCTTATTTGGATCGGAGTCCATCTCGCAGCTATACTAGCCTAGTCTGGCTAGAAATTCTGACATTCCCACCGCAAAATATGAGTCCTGTAGTTAAAATTATTCAGCCCTCTGGCATTTTAGACGGCACCAAGGCAAGTCAATTCCGCCAAGAGATTAGCGACCTAGTGGAAGCGGGAGCCGATGTGGTATTGATAGACTTCCAAGATGTGACATTTATGGATAGTTCTGGTTTGGGTGCTTTAGTCTTGGCGCTCAAAACAGTCCGGGCCGCTGGGAGTCAATTAGTTGTCTGTTCTATCAACGAGCAAATCCGCATCTTATTTGAACTCACCAGCATGGATCGAGTTTTCGAGATATTTCCGACCCGTGATGCTTTTAATAGCAAAATTCTCTCAACTAACTAAATCTTTTGGCTGCTGCCTTCTTGCTATTTTGTCGCAGATGTGATGCAAGAAGTCAGCTAGCCAAAGTTTACCTTGAGTAAAGACCAATCATCATCAAAAACTGCTTTGGCGTTCAACGTTTGAATGTAGTTCAAAACCAGCTCTAATTGGTCGGCAGTTGCACCGTTGTAAGCTGCTAACAGGTCTACGAAAGGGTCAAGCCCCCAGATATTGCCGTCTGGTTGGTGGATCTCGTATACTCCGTCGCTAAAGATGTAGAGAGTGCTTAAATCCTCGACATCGCAGCAATTATCGACATAGGGGGCGTCGGGGAACATCCCCACAGGCATTCCGGGGGTTTTTAATCGCTGGATTTTAGCAGTGCTCGCAGGCGACTGGGAAATCAACACGGCCGGGGGATGGCCGGCGCTGGCGTAAACTAGCTGGCGAGAAATGCGGTTGTAAACGCCGTACCAGATGGTGAAATACTTGTCATTTTGGTAGCTCATCTGGAAGGTGGTGTTGAGGGCGCGCAAAACGTCGCTGGGTTTGTAGTAGTCAATGTTGGGGAGGGCGCGCGATCGCAGCAAATTCAAAACTGCCACTGAAGGCAATGCCGCCCGCAAACCGTGACCGGCCACGTCTAGCAAGTAAATCGCCAAATAATCGGCGTCCAGCCAGTTGTAGTCAAAGCAATCTCCCCCCAACTGTCGGGAGGGAATGAACTTTGCTTCAATGCTGACAGGTTCCGTCATCGGATCTGGCAGCAGCGATTGCACGTACTCGGCCGCTTCGGCTAATTCTGCTTCCAGACTTTGCTTGGCTATTTTCAAATCTCGGCTGAGTTGGTGCAGCCGCAATCCGGCGCGTACTCTCGCTTGTAATTCGTTGAGTTCGATCGGCTTCGAGATAAAGTCGTCGGCACCGGCGTCGAGCCCTTTGACTCGATCGGCGATCGAACCCAAAGAAGTCAACAAAAAGAATTGTGTAGTTGACAGATCCGGATCTGCCTTAACTCGACGGCAGACATCTATGCCCGTCAAGCGCGGCATGATCCAGTCGCAAATTATCAGGGCCGGACGCAATTTTTGCGCCTGGGCTACACCGTCTTCGCCATTACTTGCTACTGTTACTTCGTAACCCTGTTTTTTCAGAGTTCTTCTCAGCAGTTCTTGAACAGCCGTATCATCGTCAATAACCAGAATTTGAAACATGGGCACTCAGGTACTACAAGTCTTTCAAGGTCTGGGGGTCAGTGAACAAACCTGAGGGTCAACTCGTACCGTTAGACCGCAGGCTTCTTTTTCCCTGGAGGGCAGGGCTTTTTTGAGTGACGTAGAACCACCGCCACTTTCTTCATTACTGTTTCAACGTGCCAGAAAGTACATTGAAAATCAGGATGCTCCCGAAATATAATTGGTTCGCGAGCCAACAAAGAGGACCGCCACGCCTTTCATCAAGAGGCGTGGATTCCGGGTAAGTAAGGCGCCAGCGCCTCGTTTAACTCCCCTCTA
>JAICRN010000173.1 GCA_025937335.1 Microcoleus sp. TY_ISSM_2_bin.22 | reverse complement strand
GACTAGAACTCAGATAATTGCGCTTTTTTAATTACTCAACAGGGCAAACCCATCAGGACGATGATTCTTGTGACAGTTCAAACTGCGAAATCCGCGCTTTAAACAAACTGACCCGTTCCGGTCGATCGCACCCGGCGAATTCCAATCACCGACGGCATCGGCGAACGGCGCCGATCGTTTTCAATATTGCTAGGCCACAAACTGCCGCGAGAAACACTCCGAGTCTGATTAAAAACAGCACCGTTCAAATCCAACATTTCAATTTGCCGACTCAGTACAGTACCGTCATCGATCGGGCAATCTTCCCCCGGATGCTGCACCGAAAGCAACAGCGTATCCCCCACAAAAGTCGGCCCCGTCATTTCGCACCGATTCGGGCCGTAAGCAAACGGAATTACTGTTCCTGCATTCGGGCCGGAAGTCGGAATATAAAACAGCCAATTGTTGCCGAAAACTCCAGTAAAATCTGACACATTTCCAGTCTTTTTATGGTCGATCGCCGTTGGCTTTCCGGCCGCACCGACATCAAAACCGTTATGCGTGCTCGTAGACATATCAGTGACGGCCCAAATATTGCCTTGACCGTCAAAATCCAAATTATCTGCACTAGCAAATCCCGACCCAGCTACCGAACCCGCTTCTCCACCTTGAGCCAAACGCTGCCAGCGGAACGTCAAACCTGCACCGTCGGGACTGTCTTCAATTATTTTGTAAAGTCCTCCTGACTGCTGAGTGCTGTTGACTGCGGTACCGTATTTAGCAACATTAAAAATGCGAGAATCTGGATAACCGTCGCTTCCCGGTGCGCCGTCAGTATAAGCAATAAAAACTTCTTGAGTAGTAGGATTTATTTCCAAATCTTCCGGTCGCGCCGTCGGAGTGCCACCAATCAAATTAGCAGCTAAGAAAGCATCAACTAAAACCGCACCTTGGCTACTGTAAAAATTAGCAAGAGTTTTATTCGCGTACCCAGGAAGTGCTGTTGCTTCATTGGTTGTATCCATCACAAAAGAACCGCCGTCTTCGGTTTGACCGGCAATTCCGGCCCGTTTGGGCAAGCGAGTATTTGCATCTCGTTGAGCTTTTCCAAAACTTGCTAATTCCGCCTCGCCAACTTTAGAAGGACGCACCGGATTCGTCGGGCTATTTATAGTTAGCGGCAGCCATCTTCCAGTACCGTTGCGGTTGTATTGGGCGACGTACAAAGTGCCGTCTTCAAACAAGCGGCTGTTGTTTTTATCTGCGGGATTGGTGACAGTACCGCTGCTGACAAATTTCCAGGTGTGACCGCCGCGCCGATCGTCCCCCATGTACACTACTAATTTGCGGCCCGCTGCGGCGCGAATAGCGACGTTTTCGTGGCGGAAACGGCCTAAAGCCGTGTGTTTGCGGGGGCGGAAACTCGGATCTTGAGGATCGACTTCTACCATCCAGCCGTATTTTTCGCCGACTAATCCGAATTCCTCGCCGGTAGTGCCCTTGGCGTAGCCGGTTTGGCCGCCGTTGGGTTTGACGTTTTCCTGAACTCCCACGAAGAATAGTTCGCTACCTTGGAAGTTTTCTTCGGCGGAGAGGATTGTGCCCCAAGGGGTTGTGCCGCCGGAACAATTGTAGGCTGTACCGATGATGCGGTTGCCGAGTCCGTCGGTGTTGACTTGCGCGAAGACTTGGGTGGCTGCGGGGCCCGTGCCCGTGAGGTACTCGTTATCCCCTTGTCTGGTTCCCCAGGAGGTGACATCTTTGTATTTGTCGGCACGCTGGCTGTTGATGCCGAGGCCGGAAAGTCCGTGAATGCGTCGGTTGAGTGGATCGCGGGCGATCGCCCCAAAGCGTCCGTTGGCTTGTTTGGTGATGCGGACGATCGAACCGCCGAGATTGTACAAAAATTCGCCGAAGCTGTCGCGATTTTTTACGGATAAGTCTTTACCGAGTACGGCGCGATCCGTTGCTGGAAATGATGCCACATCTGCCGGCGCTTCCGGTGCCACTTTCGACATCGGGAAGGATACGTACTCGTGGTTAACCCAGAGATAGCCGTCGTCATTGCTGCCGCGAAGGGGTAGGAAGGCGGTGTAGTCGCAGTTGTAGCCGAAATAGTCGGTGGGATTGGGAAAAACTCCATCGCCCCAGCGGAGAATCACGTAACGTTCGTATTCCGGCGGCACAACCACATCGTCAACAACGCTGTAACTCGTTAATTTAGTATCCTGTGAGGCAGGCATCACGGTTCCCTGTCCGTTTAAGCCCGTCGGCATAAAGCTGGACAGTTCTCGATAAATCGGCAGCGGGTGGGGAAGTCTTAAGGGAGTGAAAGATAGCGGCCCTGTAACAGATTCCGCCGAGGTGGAATTGATGCCGAAGAGTGTTTGAGTTAGTTGAGGGGCAAGCACAGTGGTAGCTGCACTGCTTCCGAAGAAAATTAGCAGTTGTCGGCGAGTTATTTTAGACATAAATTCCTTTTCAAACCAACATCCTCAGATGATTCCGTATGAAACTCTATCACTGTTCAATTAAGAGGAGTTAACCTGAAGGTTAATTAACAGTACATTGTATTTGGGTTAATAACAAGTTAAATATCTTTTTTACTGGTTATTTGTTATTAGATGTTTGTGACAGATACCCTCTACCAATGCCCAATTACTAATATTTCAATCATCTCGAAAACCCGGATCGTTTTGTCTGGATGTCGATCGACTGGGCGCAGGTACACCGATCGCTTGCGAATACCCAGAATTTGCGGCAGAAGTATTGCCGTCTCTGAATCCCAGCAGCAATTGAGCATCTGCAAAATATCTAGTCCACTGTTCGATTCTCGCATCTTTCTGCCAGTCGCGGCGGGATACTCTCGATCGCAAAACTGGAACTCTTTGTCGGTTGCGATCGGCTGTAATGATGATTGTAACTTCTGTTAAAGCCGGATTTTCTTGAAACTCGCGGGCGATCGACTCTTTCGCTAAATCTTCCGCCTGCTGCACTAAACTCGCAAAAGATTGACTGCCGTCCGAATCTAGGGTAAGATAGCTTTCCTTAGTTTCTGCTAAAGATACTGATATATTTGCGGTAAAAAAGACCGTTGCCAAAATCCAGGCTGAAAATAAGCGTCGGTGCAAACTCATTATTTTTTAAACTAAATGCTGACACTTGTCAATCATAATCAAAAAAAATTAACACCTGATTAAGTTATGATTAAAAAAATATTTTGTATAATCAGATTTTGCCGATAATAGGGCTTGTAGGCTAGATAACTAAATCCTTCTTTATTCTTGCTTTTGCCCTCTCCCCTCTTCCTTCTGCCTTCTGCCTTCTTCCTTGTTCCTGACATCCGTTACATCCGTTACATCCGTTACACAATCCGTTGCCGAACTTCCTTCAATGAAATCAACAAAATGCGCGATCGCCCTCGGTAGCAACTTAGGCGACTCCCTCGCCACACTCAAAAGCGCGATCGCAACCCTCAACAACACCCCAGGAATAGCAGTAAAATCTCATTCAAGCTGGTATCAAACCGCCGCCGTCGGGCCGCCCCAACCCGATTACATCAACGCCTGTGCCATCCTAGAAGTGGCATTAGAACCCGAACAATTGCTAGCAAAATTATTAGAAATTGAAATAAAATTTAATCGAATTCGCCGAGAAAAATGGGGGCCGAGAACCCTCGACCTAGATTTGCTGCTGTACGACAATTTAATCCTAGAAACTCCGACACTGACTCTACCTCATCCCCGG
The DNA here is from genome assembly GCA_025937335.1 of Microcoleus sp. TY_ISSM_2_bin.22. Lineage (GTDB taxonomy): Bacteria > Cyanobacteriota > Cyanobacteriia > Cyanobacteriales > Microcoleaceae > Microcoleus. The sequence continues at coordinate 5,436 of JAICRN010000173.1, read as the reverse complement.
ATGACCGAAAGAGCTTTTGTATTAGTACCTTTAGCAGAAATTGCCCCGGATTGGGTGCATCCGGTGACGAAAAGTGCGATCGCCCAACTGCTGCAAACCGCAGATTGTTCCGGAGTGGAAAAATTGCAACTGTAAATATTGAGCAAAATTGACCGATCGTACCAGTTTCAAAAAAAATGCAACCGTAGGTAATCTCCAAACTGTGATAGTTATCAGTCATTCCCAATCTAAAATCTAAAATCTAAAATCTAAAATCCTATGAGATCGCCTATGATGTCTTAAATCGGTGCAATCAAACATTATTCGCTTGTCGCTTATGTCGATCGGTCAAGAACTACCCCAACTCCTGAAACAACGCCTATTTTACCAAGGGCGCAAATTTAATTTTGACGTAGCTACCCTCCGTCTTCCCAACGGTTCCGAAGGCGACTGGGAATGTATTCGCCACCCCGGGGGAGCACTCGCAGTTCCCGTCACCCCCGACGGTAAACTCGTCTTGGTGCGACAATACCGCTTCGCCGCCAAAGGGCGGATTTTAGAATTTCCCGCAGGTACAGTCGAAATCAATGAAAGCCCCGCCGAAACTATCAAACGCGAAATCGAAGAAGAAACTGGATATCGCGCCGGAAAATGGCAGAAATTAGGGCAATTTTTTCTCGCCCCCGGTTATTCCGACGAAATCATTTATGCTTTTTTAGCTCAAGATTTGGAAAAACTGGAAAAGCCACCGGCACAAGACGCTGATGAAGACATTGAAACAGTTTTATTCACCCCTGAAGAATTAGAACAAGCTATCTTAGCTGGCGAACCAATTGACGCGAAATCAATTTCTAGCTTTTTCTTAGCGCGTCCATTTTTGACTTAAATAGAACTGACGAAAAAACCCCGGTTTCTTATAATAATCGTGCATCAAACCGATAAATCTTAACTTAGAAACCGGGTTTTTGACCCCGCGTGTGTCCAGGACTGTAAAATCTAAAATCTAAAATCTAAAATCTAAAATCGAATGTCAGATCTAATTTTATTTTGGCACCGCCGCGACTTGCGTATTTCTGACAACATTGGACTGGCAGCAGCGCGCCAGCAAAGCCCCAAAGTAGTCGGGATTTTTTGTCTCGATCGCAATATCCTAAATCGCGATGACGTAGCCCCAGCCAGAGTCACATACATGATCGGCTGCTTGCAAAAACTCTCCTCGCGTTACAGGGAAGCAGGCAGCCAATTGCTAATAATTCAAGATGACCCGAGTCTCGGAATACCAAAGTTAGCAACAGCTATAAATGCCAAAGCAGTATTTTGGAACTGGGATGTAGAACCCTACGCAAAACAGCGCGATCTATCCGTATCAAACGCCCTCCAACAAGCAGGAATTCAAGTTCAAAATTTCTGGGATCAAGTCCTGCACGCCCCGGATGAAATTCGCAGCGGTACAGGGACTCCCTACACAGTTTATACACCATTTTGGAAAAAATGGAACAGTAAACCCAAAGCCCAACCAGTAGAGACACTGCCGATAGCTTATCTGGAATTAATGACCGGATTAACCGCAGAAGAACAAGAAATCGCCAATCAAGCAGGTGCAATTGAAACACTGCCAACTGCCTCTAGTTTGGGATTTATTTGGGAAAACCCATTAGTAATAGAACCCGGAGAAGATGCAGCGCAACAAAAATTAGAAGAATTTTGCGATCGGGCAATTTACGAATATCAAGAACAGCGCAATTTCCCAGCAACTAACGGCACATCCCAACTCAGCGCCGCCCTCAAATTTGGTGCAATAGGCATCCGCACTGTTTGGCAAGCTACCCACATAGTAATGGAAACTTGCCACAACGAAGAAGCGTGCACAAGCATCCGGACTTGGCAACAGGAAATAGCGTGGCGGGAATTTTACCAACACGCCATGTATAACTTCCCAGAATTAGCAGACGGCCCCTACCGTCAAGCATTCAAAGAGTTTCCTTGGGAAAACGATGAAAAGCTCTTTCAAGCTTGGTGTCGGGGCAAAACTGGCTATCCTATTATTGACGCGGCAATGCGGCAGTTAAACCAGACAGGTTGGATGCACAATCGCTGCCGCATGATAGTCGCCAGTTTCCTCACCAAAGATTTAATTATTAACTGGCAGTGGGGCGAAAAATACTTCATGCAAAACTTGATAGATGGCGACCTTTCTGCTAACAACGGCGGCTGGCAGTGGAGCGCATCCAGCGGCATGGACCCGAAACCTTTGCGAATATTCAATCCCGCCAGTCAAGCTCAAAAATTCGACCCAGAAGGGGAATATATTCGGCACTGGGTTCCAGAATTGCGCCGGGTTGATACTAAACTTTTGCTAACAGGAAATATTTCGCCTTTAGAACGCCGACTTCTGCATTATCCGTCTCCAATCGTAGAGCACAACGAGCAGCAGCGCAAGTTTAAGGAACTTTACAACCAGCAAAAAAACGCCGATTAGACAGCTCGATTTTTGGCAATAGTTACCAGTAAATTAAGTTGAGGGGCGCTGTACACCCCTCAACTTAAAAGATGGTATCAGTTATAATAAACTTAAATAAATCGGAGGTTGAAATGGTAACTCTGCAATTAAAACAAATCAGTGTACCCCCAGGGCAGAGAGTGCTGTTCAATGATGTCAACTGGCAGGAATTTGAAGCAATTTTAGAAGAGTTGGGAGAACACCGTGGCTCTAGAATAGCTTACAGTCAAGGAACTTTGGAGATTAGGATGCCACTACCAGAACATGAATTCAATAAGGAAATCATTGGCGATATGGTAAAAATATTACTCGAAGAACTTGAAATCGATCGAGAATGTTTTGGTTCGACGACTTTTAAACGAAAAAATATGTTACAAGGAATTGAACCTGACAACTGCTTTTACATTCAGAATTATGCTCTAATGATTGGTAAAAAGCGGATCGACTTAACTGTCGATCCGCCGCCTGACTTAGCAAGTGAAGTGGATATAACTTCCAAAACTCAACTCGATGCTTGCGAAGCTTTGGGAGTACCTGAAATATGGCGATATGAAAATAAAAAGCTTCTGATTAATGTGCTTCAAGATGGGAAATATGTTGAATCGGAAATTAGTCCGACGTTTCCCAAGCTGCCAATTATTGAAGCTATTTCTCAATATTGCGAACAAAGTCAAACACTGGGTACGAGTCAAACTCTCAGATTGTTTCGCAAGTGGGTTAAAGACCAAATACAAAATTGATATGAAATCTCTATTACCCCCCACTTGCTGTCAGAATTAGGGCTTATTTACGATCGCAAAAAAGCCATTTTATGACAGCAAGCCTCCTAATTCCGTTGTATTTTTAATTTCGCTTTTGGGAAATAGAGAGAGAGTAAGGGTGTTGACCTTGAGATCGATCGCCCACAAAAATAACATAAGTCCCCTTGTCCCCGTAACCGGAAAATTCTACATTCCCCGCAGCAGCATTCGCCGGCAGCACGCAGAAACGACCCCTCGGCCCCTGAATCATCAAACTCGGAGCTCCAGCGGTTTGTACTGCAATCCGCCAGTAAGGCAAATCCTGCGTTACTTCGATGACGTGGTTCGGTGCTTGGGACACAAAACCGCAGTCGCCGCTATTGTTCGGGCCGCCGGAAACTCCAGAAACTCCCAGCGGTTCGGGAAATCCCGGAGCAATTTGTAGCGGTTGGCTCCGAATAGCGCCGGCATCCGCTAAAATCATTGCCAAGGCTAGGGTCACGATCGAGCTAAACCACAGTTTGCCGCGATCGCCCGGATAATGGATCTTCATGTTTCCTCACACAATGGCATTTGGTTCTAGTTCTTTGACGGTAGGGGATAATGGCAGTTCCGAACACATTAATCTAAACAAACTTCCGAATTTTTTTATGAATCCTCAACATAACTTCAATTGGCAGCAAGCGTTCGGAGAACTAAAAGCTAAACTAGAACGATCGCCACTCATTACACAAAATTCCGACAGCTATCAAGCTCTCGGAACCTTATACAATCAACTACTCGACAAGTTTCAAAGACTCCCCAAACCCGGGCAGGTGGCAGCCTTTGCCGTCGGAGCGATAATTGTCCTGACAGTCTTCAATAGCGTCGTACAGCTAATTTCCGCGCTGATGACTCTTGCCGTTCTGGGAGTGCTAATCTACATAGCGTATAAATTGGCAATTTCCCCCCAGTCCTCAAATACTAACGACAAATAATAGGAATTTCTAAATATGGCTAACCCCACCGCGCCCAGCGGCATCAATCAACCCGATCCGTCTTGGCAAACACAATCCAAGCAAATGCCGCTGCTGGTTCGCAGGTGCGGCGCTTGGGCCGTGGAAATTTCGTTAATTGCCGCCAGCGCCCTCGTTCCCTTCAGTATCGGGGCATTGGTTAACAGCGAATCTCAAACCGTACCGCTCAATTCCTCAGTAGCAGCAGCATCCGAAACCGTCGCCCGTACTTTGGGCATACCCGTGCGCGATCGCAGCCCCAGAGTCGCACCCCTAACTAATCTATTCTGGTCAGGGGCGCTGCTGACACCGGCAGTTTTAGCGGGGTGGCAACTGTTTTTGCTGGCGAGAACCGGTCAAACTCTCCCCAAACGCTGGTTCGGCGTCAAAGTTGTCACAGCGTCTGGTACTCCTCCGGGTTTTGGGCAAGTGCTAATTCGCGAAAGTTTGGGGCGCTGGGGAGTGCCTCTGGGCGTCGCTTACGGCATTTGGCGCTTGACGGGTGCGTTTCCGGATTTGCTGATTTTAGGGGGGCTGTGCGGCTTGGCAGTGCTCGCAGACGGCGCGGTTGCGTGGCGCTACAAACGGCAAGCGGGACACGATCGCCTCGCGAATACTTTGGTCGTCAACGCTCGATCGTCGAATGAATTGTCTGACAATCCTGTCGAGACTCAAGATTGGACTGAGGAAGACGCGCAGATTGCGGCTTTGGTTGTGACTCCACAAAGCGGGCTGAAAGTAAATCGCAGTTTGTGGAATTGGATGCGCCAACACCCGGGCACAACTTTAGTGATAGTTACCATCGGTAGCGCGGGATTGATTTTAACTTTGTTTGTCGGCACTCTCATCTACACTCAAAGTCAAGCAAATATGCGGGATTCGCGGCAGCGGACCGACGAATTATTTGTGGCTTTAGTCAGCAAATTGTCTCCCACATCAGCTAGCGGGGCAGCGGGCAGGCGATCGGCAATTTTGGCTTTGGGGGCGGTGGAAGACTCCCGCGCCGTACCGCTGCTAGCGGATTTGCTCGCTCAAGAAGACAACCGCGCCATGCTGGACGCGATCCAGCAAGCTTTAGTCAGTAGCGGGCCGAAAGCTTTGCCTGAGTTGCAGCGGTTGAATCAAGCCCTCAGCAACGACCTCGATTCCCTGCGGTTTGGCGGCAAGGCCCCCGAACGCGAGTTAGCGGCCGCCCGCCAGCGAACAGTACAAAGGGCGATCG
>JAICRN010000555.1 GCA_025937335.1 Microcoleus sp. TY_ISSM_2_bin.22 | reverse complement strand
CCTGTGCCATCACTAACCCATCATTCATGCCAAAGCTTTTTACCTTGCCGTTTCGTGCATAGGCACGTCCCCGCCCGAGTCGCCCAGAATCAGTAAATCTTTCCAGCCCCTCGATAAATTTATTCCCCCACCAAGTCCGAGTAAATTGTGACATATTTTTTGGCTTCTCCTAATCTAAAACCGCATTTTTATTGAGCCTAATTAATTTCTTAAATGCCTCATTATCCAACTCAGTCAACCACGACTCATCCGCACCAATAATTGACCCGGCCAATTTCTTTTTGTCCTCAATCATTTGGTCAATCTTCTCTTCCAAAGTGCCAATAGCTACAAACTTATGCACAAACACATTTTTTTGCTGTCCGATCCGAAACGCCCGATCCGTCGCCTGATCTTCCACTGCTGGATTCCACCAGCGATCGAAATGGAACACGTGATTGGCTTTTGTCAGCGTAATTCCCACGCCGCCCGCCTTCAGTGACAGAATAAATACCGAAGGTTCAGACTCTGGATCTTGAAACTCTGAAATCATCCGTTCCCGTTTTTCGCGACTGGTTCCCCCGTGGATGTAGTAAGTGTTGTAATGTAGCGTTTGTTTAATATATTTTTCCAACGCGCTTCCCAGTTCTGTAAACTGCGTAAATACCAATAAACTTTCGCCTTCTGCTTTGACTTCCTCAATCATCTCGATCAGCCGTTCCAGTTTGTGCGATCGCTCTGGTGTAAACTCACTTTCATCTTGCAAAAACTGGCGCGGATGGTTACAAATTTGCTTCAGCTTCAGCAGTGTCGCCAAAATCATCCCCTTGCGCTTCATCCCTTCCGTCTCGTCAATTTCTTGTTCTACCTCTTTGACAATCGCTTCATAAAGCGAAGCTTGCTCGCGGGTGAGATTGCAGTATAGCTTTTGCTCAACTTTGTCGGGGAGATCCTGAATAATCGACTTATCGGTTTTCAGGCGCCGGAGAATAAAAGGTTCTACTAATTTTTTGAGCGCTGCCGATTGCGTGCGATTGCTATTTTTTTGAATCGGGATCTCAAACAACTTCCGAAACTGCGCCTCTTTACCCAGATAGCCCGGATTGAGGAAATTAAAAATTGACCATAAATCCAGCAATCGATTTTCCACGGGTGTTCCAGTCAATGCTAGTCGATGGGTAGCGGGTAACTTTAAAATCGCCTTGGTTTGCGCCGCTTTCGGATTTTTAATATTCTGGGCTTCATCAATTACCACGCGATGCCACGCTACGCTGCTCAACAGTTTCTCGTCTTTTCGCACCAAGGTAAAGGAAGTGATCAACATATCACAATCTTGGACGGCGGCTTTAAATGCTTTGGCATCTTGCAAACGTTGAGGGCCGTGGTGTATGAGCGATCGCAGTTCTGGAGCAAACTTTTCCATTTCCTTTTGCCAGTTACCAACTACGGATGTGGGCGCAATTAGCAGCGTGGGTAGAACCGAAGGTGCGATCGCTTTTTCTGTCTTTTTTTCAGTCTCTTTTGTAGTAGATAAAACTTCCCGCTCTTGCAATAATCGAGCAATTACCTGCGCCGATTTACCCAAACCCATATCATCGGCAAGACAGCCATTTAATCCCAAACTTTCCAAATAACTCAACCAAGAAACGCCGCGCTTTTGGTAATCCCGTAACTTGCCATGAAAATTTGCTGGATCTGCAATTAACTCTAACCGACTCTTATCGTTCAGCTTCTCCAACATATCCGATAAAGCCCGATCGCGCTCAACCTCCAACTGTTCGCTCGCTTCTCCTTCTGCCGTCAACTTCATAAAGTCAATCAGGCTTAAATCGGGGTTTTCTTCGCGATGTTTTTGCCAAAAATTTAGCATCTCCTGCATCTTGTCTTTGTCCAGTTCCATCCATTGTCCTCGGAACTGTACCAGCGGTGTTTTGCTATTTACTAACGCCTGCCATTCTTGTTCGCTAACCCGTTCACCCCCGATCGCCAATTCATATTGATATTCCACCAAAGAATCCGCCGAAAACAATCCTTTGCCCTTAATTGCAGCGCTATTGATGCCCTTCCCTTTGACTTGCAGGCGAATCTTCGCCCGTTGTCGTCCCTTCGGCGTCCACCAAGCGGGGACAATCACTTTGTATCCGGCATCTTCTAATACCCAAGCGGACTCGCTGAGAAAGGTGAAAGCATCATCTAAGCTGAGGGTAATGTTAACGGGTTTGTCAGTTTCTAGGCCTTGCCAAAGTTGGGGATAAATGCGGGCAGCGTAGCCGAGATTTGTCAGCAAATGTTGCTCGAAGTTGTCTCCGAATTGTGTTTGCAACTGTTTTTGTTGAGTCGATCGCGATCGCCAATAATCCTGCAACGGCATCCGCAGAGACGGGTCTTTTTTCGCAGCCACCTGAAACTCTAAAACCCAAGGCTGTTCGGGGTTTTCGGGGGATTGTAGTTGAAAGCAGAGGGAGAATGAGTCAGCAGATTGATTGCGCGTAATGCGATCGCGCCAGGTTTGCCATTGCCGGTATTGTTCAAGGCTTACTGGCGCGATTTTTCGTGTTTGTTTGAGGCAGATTTGGAGTAAAGAATCCGCAATCTTATTTTCAAACGATGCTGGGATGGGGGTTTGAGTGACAATTTCCGCGATCGCACACTCGGAAAAATGCCGCAGCAACCGTTCGCGATCGTAGAACTTTGGTGTATCTTGTAGCTGGATCTTCCGAAAACCGGACACACAAACTAAAGGCATCCATTCAACATAGCGTTGTAAATCAGTTTCGTACTGTGTTGAAACAATTTCCCATCCCGGATAAATCTCAAAGCTGGGTGCAATTTTTGCAGGTGTTTTTGGAGTTTTTGCAGTTGTTTTGGTTTTTGTCTCGCCCGCTTTCTTACGCCCGCGCGTGGCTTTCTCAGCGGGTTCGGATGTTTCGATGGGTGCGATCGCGATCGGAGCAGTTTCTCGATAGCGCAACGCCGGAATATAATGATCTTTCAGAACAATTTGCTTAAAATTTTGGGTGTAGTGATACCAAAATAGCAAGTCTGAACCAAACTGAACTTCTGCTAAATCGTAGAGGGCAAAAAAATGCAGATCGTTCAATACTTTAGTCAAAGTGTGGGTGGCGATGCACACACAATCAACTTGCCAATACTCCAACTCAAATGTTTCGGGTAACTCTGTCTCTAAATATCGCGCTAACTCTAAAGATGGTAAGGGCTGGTTGTCGGCAGTGGGCAGTAAAAAATACCGAGGGACGATCGCGTATTCTCGCCCCATCGCACTTGTATTGCTGACTGGTGGCAGTTGAATCCCGGCTTCTTTCGTTAGAAACTCTCTTAACTGTGCCGTCTCCAATTGTCGGGGATGAACCTTAGCAGGCTGTTTTTTCTTTTCAGTGGTTTCAACCCAAAGACAAAAAGTTCCACCTTGAACAAAACTCTCTTCTGTTTGAGGAATCCAAGTCCCGTGGAGGATTTTCATAGGTTATACCAAACGCAACCTTTGGCAGCCTATCATATCATGAATGAGTGGGAAAAGATAAGAAGGCGGTTGAAAGCAGGTTTATACAAACCATGTCTGCTGGATGCCGACTAAAGAGAATAACTTGACATACTCCCCAGCCTGAAGGCGTGGGATTCTTTACGCTTCATTGACGGACGCTACCGAGGTAGTCTTACTCTGTCTCGACGTACATTTAGAGTCGTGCCGATGCCCCAGGCCGACTTTTTCTATATTTACCGAAGCGTTTTCATCTCGGTCGTGTTCTGTACCGCAATTGAAGCAAAGTATAGAACGCACAGACAAATCAATTTTTCCCCATTTATATCCGCAATCAGAACAAGTTTGGCTTGTAGGTTCCCATTGACTAATAATTACGAACTCACGTCCATACTTTTCCGACTTTGCCTCAACTAAGACCCTAAACTCTCTCCAACCTTGCTGGCTAATTGCTCTAGACAGTTTACGGTTTTTAACCATTCCTGATACATTCAACTCTTCCACAACAATAGTTTGGTTTTCGCTAACTACTTTGGTTGATAGTTTGTGCAAGAAATCTTTGCGAGTATCAGCAATCTTGTTGTGCTGTTTGGCAATTTTAATACGGGTTTTGCTTCTTCGTTTAGAGTCTTTCTGTTGACGCGCTAACTTACGCTGAAGTTGGCGAACCTTGCGGTCTAGCGCTTTATAGCAGGGGCTT
>JAICRN010000137.1 GCA_025937335.1 Microcoleus sp. TY_ISSM_2_bin.22 | reverse complement strand
TAGGCGTAATCTTTCCCGGACTAGCCTCAGCCTTCGGCATATTTTTATTACGACAAGCCTTCCTAGCAGTTCCCAAAGAACTCGAAGAAGCCGCCCGCATCGACGGCTGTACAGAATTAGGTATTTGGTGGCACGTGATGATTCCTGCAATTAAGCCGGCTTTAGTTACTTTAGGAATTTTTGTATTTATCGGTTCTTGGAGCGACTTTCTGTGGCCGCTGCTAGTTTTAGACAGGCCGGAATATTACACGTTACCTTTAGGCGTAGCCAATTTAGCCGGGACATTTTCTTTGGATTGGCGTTTAGTTGCGGCGGGTTCCATTATTTCTATTGTTCCTGTTTTAGGACTATTTTTGGTTTTGCAAAAATACATTGTGCCGACAGAAACCGCCGCCGGAGTCAAGGGATAATATCAACCTCAAAAATCTGCGTTAATCCGCGTCGATCTGCGGTTAAAAAATTACATCTTTTCGACCCAAAACTCACAAAATTTATTTTTTATGTACGAACTGCGAGACATCGGCTGGATTATCGATCGCGCAGCGGTCGTAGATACGATCGTAGCAGTTGCCAATGCGATCGATGCCGAAGACTGGCAAAAAGTGCGATCGCATCTAGCAGACGAAATAGATATCGACTATTCAGAATTTCGATGAATCAAACAAACTGTGGTAATTTTCAGCGACAATACTCAAGTGCATGGCGCTTTGCGGGACACATCGCAATCAAATTTAATCCACAACTGAAATACGATCTGATTTTTCATAACTAAAAATTTCCTCCTACCTGGGAGAGAAAACTGCACTAGGGTAAGCAATCCGCTTGTGATTGAACTGTTCCCAAACCCGCACAAAAATCTCCGCGATTAGAGACATATCCTCCCGAGTCAAACCCGAATCTATCAACTGATTATCCTGCCAGCGAGCCCTCAAAATCCGATTAACCATATTCAAAGCCTCTTCATGAGTAGCATCCTTGAGCGATCGCAAAGCAGCCTCGCAAGAATCCGCTAGCATCAAAATTCCCGTTTCCCGCGACTGCGGAATCGGCCCGTCGTAGCGAAAATCCTCCTCTCTGACTTGGCGACTTGCGATTGTTAACTTTGAATTACCCGCATCTGGCAAAGCCATCTTTAAATCTTCTAATTCTTTTGCAGCAATTTGCTGCGCTTGGTGGTAGAAATAAGCAATTAACATTGTACCTTGGTGTTCGGGAATAAATGCCTGAATCGCCTTCGGCAATCGATGCTTCCGCGCCATCACCAACCCCTCGGTAACGTGCTTTTTAATAATCTCCGCGCTTGCCCAAGGGTCATTAATTGCATCATGTTTGTTGACCCCGCCCATTTGATTTTCACAAAATCCGAGCGGATCGTGCATTTTTCCAATATCGTGGTATAATGTCCCAGTTCTGACCAGCTCAACATTGCAGCCGAGCTCCCGGGCCGCAGCCTCCGCTAAAGTCGCCACAAACAGCGTGTGCTGAAAAGTCCCCGGAGTCTCGGCAGCCAACTTCTTCAACAGCGGGCGGTTGGGATTGGCAAGTTCCGCCAGCCGGATCGGCGTAATCAAGTCAAAAACGTGTTCCAAATAAGGGCTGATGCCGATCGCCACAACGCTCCAAGCCAAACCGGCCAAACTTTGCGCGCCCACAGTACCGAGCACGACGTACCAAATCGCACCGGCAGCCGCGCTGGCAATCAAAGTCCCCACCAGATAAACAGTGCCCTGAGTCAAGCCCACAGCCACTCCCAAAAGAGCCAATTCCTCGCGCGATCGTAGCCGCCCGGCCATAAAAGCGCCCAGCAATCCCCCCGCCCCGCTAGCCACCAAATGAATCAACTCCACGTTTAAGCCAACGGGCAGCAGCGCCGACAGCAGCCCCACCACAGTCACTCCCACCGCCGAACCGTAGAAGCCGCCCGCTAAAATCCCGATCGCGGGCAAACTCGTCCAAGGCAGCCCCAAACTCACCAGCACCGGGGCGCTCAAAGTCAGCAGCAGCAATAGCAAATGATCTCTGCGGCGCAAGCGGTAGTGCCTTTCCACCAGCAGTACGATCGCAATTGCCCCCGCGACTAAACAAACAAAACCCGTCAGCCCCAGCCAATTTACCCCCCGCCGGCTCAAACCAAAATAGTCCAGCAACACGAAATCTTGCTGCGAGATCTCTTTTCCTTCTCCAACAATTATCTCGCCCCGATCTACTGAAATCATCACCGGTTTCACCTTTTGCGCGGCTAATTCAGCTAGCTGTTTGGTTTCCTCGGGATCTCTGACCAGATTTGGCTGCAAAATCGCTGTTAAACCCTCAACCGCCAAAGCTTGGGACTCTAACGGCACTTCATCAGCCACTTGCAGCTTCACAGCTTCTTTCAAAATGTCTTTTGGCAAGCCCTGCGGGATACCTTGAGCCACCATCCTTTTTGCCACCAGACTCATACCGGTTTTGGTTTTCTGCCAAGCTGCATCCGACAAATCAAACAACGAAGTATCGTAAATCTGTGGGAGATCGAAAACCGACGGTTTTCCAAGCGCTTCCAAAGCATTGAGATAGCGCCGGCGAGCAGAGGAAATACTGTCTGTCAGGCTTTGAAAGTCTGCCGCCCGAACCGATCGGCTGTAAGCTTGCAGTTGAGCGATAGCATCTTGCTGAGACTTGTTCTCCGTCTGCGTAGCACTTGCGGGGGAATCCAAACTCAACCGCTTGGAAGTTGCACTGTTGTCCCCCGCTTGCGCCAAAATCGATCGCCACTCCCACTCCGGACAGCCCCGCAAGTAAACCTGAGTCGCATTTGAGAGCACCGAGGGACTCGCAAACGGAAACGGGCCTACCGTCTCCCGCAGCTCGGTTCCCTGCTGCAAAAATTGTTGCAATTCTCGATAAATTTGTCGATCGACCGCAGAATCCAGCATTAATATCGCTACAGCCCCGATCCGCGCTGCTTTCCGCTGTTCTTCAGTAGTTTTGTAATCGGGGATGCTAGCACTAGCAGGAGCCTTAATCGTCTGAGGAGCTTTCGTCCCCACATCCAATTTCGGCTGGTTGTAGAAGCGGTGGCCCAGAGTGCTGCTTAGGGAAACTACCGCGACCAGCGCCAACATAGGAGAACGAGCTTGATTTTTGAGGCTTGATTTTGAGGTTTTACTTCTAAATCTAGTAAAAGTCTCGGGCAGATCCCATTTCTGGAGCGACAAACGGCTCAGGAGAGACCCGCCAGCGCGTGAGGTATATGCTTTGCTACCACCATTTTGCACTTTAGCAATGTGTTGGCGCAGTGAGCGCGCAGCCCCTAGCTGCTCAATCTGCCGCATCAATGAGGAGAGCGTATTCATTTGTGTCGAAGATATATCACTGTTATCCAGCAGCTTTGTCAGAAATTCTGACGGTGCATCTTGATTGAGTTTATCCGAACTACCGTGGCTGAATATTCAACCCTCCAGGCTACTTTGCCTGACTGTCGCCAGCAGTTGGGTTTCCTGACTGTAGCCAACAACGCAAGCAGTGTTCTCAAGCTTCTGCTGCTTCTTTCCTTCCCTCGTCCATCTTTAACAGGACTCGCGTAGGGCTAAAAACCAGATTTCTCCGTATATCTCTCGTTGCCCAACCCCCTCTTCTCCTAGAAACCCGGTTTATTGGGGCAGGCGCGTTCGGTTTAATTTTTGAGTTTTTAATATTTAATTGTCGGTCTCCTTCCAGTTGCGCTTTTGACTTGTTAATTGGTAAATGCTAATTTCTGGTTTCCCCTTACCGTTAAAAGCTCAAAACTTTATATTTTACGAGGTCTAATGACATAAGGTGCAGCTACCGCTCGGGCGATCGCTGCGGAGTCCAGGCTGGCATCTGGCCTGTAAACTCCCGCCCAAACAGCAAACAGATTATTTGCTAACTCCACAATGGTTGCATCGCTGCCAATTTCCCAGACCGAGGGTTCTCGGCCTTCGGCCTTCGGCAGCGATTTAACTGCAGCCGAAGAAACTTGTCGCCATTCTACAGGAATCGCAGCAGCACCGTTGTACGCTCCCGACAAAGCTCCCGTCAAAGCGCAGGTAAGTTGTCCGGTTATTCCGGTGCGGGCCGCCCGCACCACTGACAAGCGTAAGTCTTCTGGGGTGTTCAAGAAGCAGTAGAAAGCTAGGGCAATGGGAATGAAATTTCCAGGGTTGACAATTGACTCGGTTTGTAATTTTTTCTTGCCCTCGCCCTGTCTTTCTCGCAAAGCTGTGGCGCTTTTGCACAGGTGAGTTGCGGCTGTTTCTAAATCGGCTCCCTTTTCTAGTAGTATTTGTACTTGCAGCAGCAGCTCTGTTAAGGCATTATCTGTTTTGACGTAGGCAATTGTTTGCTCGATCGCTGTGGCGGGGTCAAGTTTTTCTTTGAGAGCTCGGGCGATCGCATATTCCACTGCTAAAATTGCTGTTTCCCATTCTGGCTTGTTTTCGTTGGGCCAAACCTCTATCGCCAGCATGATTTTTTCTCGCAGCTTGGCTTTATTTTCGTGAAAAAACATCGCCGCAGGCAGCGCCGCCACAGCAGCTTCACAAGGGTTAAGGATGCTTTCAAACTCAGTGCTTCCCGGATGGTAGATTTCCGACTTGGCAAATGCTTCCCAAGTATCGCGCCAATCTTTTAAATCTAAACCGCTACACCGAATTAAACTTTGAGCGCACGCTACCGCAAGTCTCCCGGATACGGATGAGTCTTTGCCACTTGGGACGTTACTGTTGACAGAATTCAACGCCAATGTTGCGCCACTTACGGTCAATTGTTGGTGTTTCGTCAGCGGTAAAATCGGCTCCAAGTCTTCTGTTTGGGGGAGAATACCCACGAGTTGCCTTTGGTATTGCAGGCCTATAGAGTCTCCTAAAACTGCCCCCAGGATGGTTCCTTGAAACTTGCTCAACAGGGAATGCCGCATTTGAATTTAACTCAAGTTGTTAGTAATTGGTAATTTATAATTTATAATTTTTTCTGGTATCCTTTTTTACGCAAGTTTTGTGATTAATTGGACTTAGACCCAAACATATAAGGGCTGGTTTTCGATCTAAAACCTGCCCTCATCCGATCGCTACAATCGGTAAATTTTTAATTTTTAATCAGGTAACTAACTAGAGCTTGCAGCCCCAGCAGGTAACTTTCCGATCCAAAACCGCTGATTTGCCCGATCGCCACCGCTGCGATAAACGAGTGATGCCGAAAAGCTTCCCGCCGGTAAATATTGCTCAGATGAACTTCTACCGCAGGGATATTCACCGCGGCGATCGCGTCTCTAATTGCCACACTCGTATGAGTGTAAGCTCCAGCATTAATCAATAAGCCTTGGTGCTGCCCTAACATCGAGTGAATGGCATCCACCAATACCCCTTCATGATTCGACTGCTGAATTGAGACTTTCACCTGGAGGGCTTGCGCTTCTCGTTCTAGCAACTTGTTGATATCATTTAAAGTCGCAGAACCATAAACTCCAGGTTCTCGCTGACCCAATAGATTCAGATTAGGGCCGTGAAGTACCAGGATATTTAACAATTTTTAAATTTCCAGCGCAACAAAAATTTTGAGATTTGTGACATGGGATTTAGAACCAGTCTGCAACCTCAAAGCTCAAAACTCAAAGCTCAAAGCTCAAACTTCAAACCCAGTGCCGACTATCGGCGATTTCTCGGTTGGTTGACAGGAATACGAATCGGTTCGAGTTCCGGTTGAGCTTCTGGATTCAGCAATCCTTCTATCAGCTTGCGAACCCATTCTTTAATTTGTTCCAGCACCTTTTCAATGTCTTCCATTGAACGGATAGCTCCTTTTTTTATAGTCTAGATTGCTAAACCGACGGCTAAATCCCTGAAAACAAGCAAGCACGACTTTGAAACCAAAGGTCAAACTTGCTTTCTCGCTTGCTGGTTGTTTTGAGCAATGGAGAGAGTCAGTAGATTGGCCAATCAGTCCTATCTTATTATCATAACGAATCTTTACAGATAATCAAGAGGCAAGGGGAAAATTGCGGAATTATCTCGGAGTATAGAGTGTTAAATAAAGCTTAAGCTTACGGCTGACTGTTGACAATTGACAAATCGTGGGATTTTTTCTACGCTTTTGCCAACAATAATTTACGCCGGAGCCGATCGAGCGCCGTACAGCTACTCAGATGCCGAATCCAATCGCGGCCTCGGGCATCGCCAAAGCGGTATTCAAAACTTTCTGCGTCGCCGTGGGGGTCCGCTAAACCGACATAAACCAGTCCGACAGGTTTAGCATCTGTGCCGCCTCCAGGCCCGGCGATGCCTGTAATGCTCAATCCCCAATCGGTATTGAGGCTGGCGCGAACTCCCGCAGCCATTTGTTTTGCTACTTGGTGGCTGACTGCCCCAAATTCGGCTAAATCTTGCCGATTAACACCTAATAATCCTTCCTTAACCCGATTGTCGTAAGAAATAATCCCGCCTAAAAAGTAGCAAGAACTGCCGGGAACACCAGTCAGCATCGCCCCCAATCCACCTCCAGTGCAGGATTCAGCCACGCTGAGAGTTTGCCCCGCATCCAGCAACAATTGACCCACAGTCGAAGCGAGGGTATCGCTATCAGCACCGTAACAGTCTAAGCCGGCAATTTGCCGCAATTGTTGTTCGATCGGCTCAATCAAATTTTTAGCAGCCGCGGACGACTCCGCGCGGGCAGAAATCCGCAGTTTGACTTCGCCGTGATTGGCGTAGGGAGCCACAGTAGGATTAGTTAAATTGAGAAAACTATCTACTTTTTCGGCCAATGCCGACTCAGCAACGCCCCAAAATTTCAATGTGCGGCTGTAAATAGTTGCGCTGCACCAGCCGCCGTTTTTCAGGTAAGGAACGGCAGTTTCTCGCCACATCAAGTGCATTTCCGCCGGTACGCCGGGAAATGTCATTACTGTGACGTTAGAAACCGGCTGCCAAATAATGCCCGGTGCCGAACCGGTGCGATTCGGCAGAATGTCCGCACTTTCTGGAATTAAAGCTTGTTTCCGGTTGCTGGGACTCATAGTGCGTCCCCGCTGGGCGAATTTGTATTCGATATCTGCGATAATTTCCGGCTTTTCTATTAAGGGAACCCCAAAAAAATCGGCGATCGTTTCGACTGTGAGGTCGTCTGGTGTGGGGCCGAGACCTCCGGTGAAGAGCAAAAGCTGCGATCGGCTGACGGCGATTTCTAAAACTTGTTTGATACGTTTTGGATTGTCCCCCACCACTGTTTGATAGTAGTGAGGGATTCCCAGACTCGCTAATTCTTTGGCTAAAAACTGGGCATTGCTATTAAGAATATCGCCTAACAGCAATTCAGTGCCAACACAAATAGTTTCAGCAACCATTCAATTTTAGATTTTAGATTTTAGATTTTAGATTTGGGATTGGGGAATTGGGGAATTGGGGAATTGGGGATTGGGCATGGGACCTTAGAAATTATTTTTCTTCCTTCTTCCTTCTTCCTTCTTCCTTCTTCGTTCACCTAGCGTGCCTCCAAACTTTCCAGCTAGCATATCCCAGCAAACTTGTCGCACCCATAGCGTAAATTACGCCGCTCGGAAGCGAAAAAGCTAGGGCTAAACTTCCCACCCATAGTGTCAGCGAGTAAATAAATAAAACCGCAAATCGATGGGATAGTCCGGCTTGTAGAAGTCGGTGGTGGAGGTGGCGCTTGTCAGCAATAAACGGTGACTTGCCGTTGCGCAGTCGATCGAGAATCACGGCCGACATATCTAAAATCGGTACAGCTAAAATTAAATATGGCAGCAACACAGAAGTAACAGCCGTAGTTTTAACCAACCCAATTACTCCCACTCCAGCGAGAGTAAACCCGATAAAATAAGCCCCGCCATCTCCCATAAAGATTTGAGCCGGATTGAAGTTGTAGCGCAGAAATCCCAAGGCCCCGCCAGCTAAAGCCGCTGCAATTAGGGCCGCGGCTGGTTGGTGCATCGCCAGACTGACAATCAGCATCACAACTGCTGCAATCCCTGAAACTCCCGCAGCTAAACCGTCCAAACCGTCAATCCAGTTGATGGCGTTGGCCATGCCGACGAGCCAAATCACGGTAATTGGCAAGCTCAGCCAGCCAATATCTGTCAGTCCTAAGGAGGGAACTGTGAGAAACTCAATTTTTACCCCTGCCATCCAAGCGATGCTGGATACGCCAATTTGCATGAGCAAGCGTTTTAATGCCGACAGGGAAAATAAGTCGTCTGCTAAACCGATGAGGAAGAATCCGATGCCGCCGAGGGTGACTCCCCAAATTTCGTATTCGTCTTTGGGGTTGAGAACTTGTCCGCTAGCATCGATGAAGCCTCCTGAAAGCCAGACAAATAAGAGGGCACTGAGAGTGCCGAGAAAGATGGAAACTCCTCCCAAGCGCACCATCGGGCGCTTGTGGACTTTTCGCTCGCCTGGCCGATCGACTCGCCCGCTTTTGAGACCAATTTTTTTGACTATTGGCGTACTCCAGAGGACGACGATCGCAGAAATCAGAAAAGCTACTACGTGGTACAGATACTGGTACGGCATCTGAAATCAATTTTAAATAGTGCGGGGCAATTAGTCTGTCAGGCAGAGTCTACTACATTTCAGATGGCTTATAACAAGGAAACATCTTGAAGAGCGACTGGGGGTTTGGGAGTCGGAGATTTGCCGCAATGGCAGTTGCCCTGGGGCGAATTGTCAGGTTTTTCATTCATAACTCTCGAATTAACGATTTGAAATATCGACTCTTTCGCGAGCAAAAAATTCGATATTTGGCGAGCGGACCCAGTTGAGCGGTATCCTTGGCAACCTACAAATACCGTTATTCAAACCAGCCCCGCCCGACAAATATCTTTACTAAAAACCGTCTTGGCGATCGATATTTTTGGTGAAAACCGCTTGTCAATATCGCTACCGGCAACTCTCAATCTTTTCCTGCTCTTTTACCCTTTTACCCGTACACTTCCAACTACCAATTCCCCATTGCCGATCAGGAAAATTAAGCTAATGCCGGCACTTTCAAGTACAGGTGGGGATATAAGGGGAAGCGATCGCACAGTGCTGCGACTCGACGCAGGCATTCGGCTGCGACGCTTTCATCATCTGGATTTAGCAGGCGATCGGCGATAATATTGCCAATCTCGGTAAATTCTGCTGTTCCCATTCCCCTGGTGGTCATCGCCGGCGAACCGAGTCTCAAACCGCTGGTGACAAAGGGCGATGCCGGATCGAAAGGCACGGTATTTTTATTAGCAGTAATATTCACACTGCTGACTAATTGGTCTGCTTGCTTGCCTGTCATGTTTACCGATCGCAAATCAACTAGCATTAAGTGATTGTCCGTGCCGCCGGAAACGAGTTTTAAACCCCGCTGCTGCAACTGTGCAGCTAAAGCGCGCGCATTTTCAATTACTTGACCGGAATAAGTTTTAAATTCAGGCTTTAATGCTTCGCCGAAAGCTACTGCTTTGCCCGCAATGACGTGTTCTAAGGGGCCACCTTGAGTGCCGGGGAAAACTGCTTTGTCGAACTTTTTGCCGAGTTCCGGGTCATTGGTCAAAATCAAGCCGCCACGGGGACCCCGCAGGGTTTTGTGAGTGGTGGTTGTAACTGCGTGACAGTGAGGGAGGGGGTTGGGGTGGTGCCCTGTGGCGACTAACCCGGCGATGTGGGCGATATCGGCGAGCAGGTAGGCTCCGATTTCGTCGGCGATCGCTCTAAACTTCTCAAAGTCGATAATTCGCGAATATGCTGAATAGCCACAAATTAGCAATTTCGGTCGGTTTTCTTTGGCGAGTGCCAAAATTTCGTCGTAGTCGAGCTGTTCTGTTTCTTGGCTGACGCCGTAGTGAAAAGCTTTGAACCATTTGCCGGATACGTTGACCGGCGAACCGTGGGTCAAGTGTCCGCCGTGGGACAAATCCATGCCCATAATTCCGTCTCCGGGTTCCAGCAAGCTCAAAAATACTGCAAAGTTGGCTTGAGCGCCGGAGTGGGGCTGGACGTTGGCGTGAGCGGCTCCAAATAGCTGTTTGGCGCGGTCGATCGCGATTTGCTCGATGCCGTCAATAAATTCGCAGCCGCCGTAGTAGCGTTTCGCTGGCAGTCCTTCGGCGTA
>JAICRN010000729.1 GCA_025937335.1 Microcoleus sp. TY_ISSM_2_bin.22 | reverse complement strand
GGCCTGTGAAGCGAAGAGTGAATTTTCTCGCTTCACAGGCCCGAAAGCCTGTTCTTGAGAATGGGGCCAGATGTGAGGTTTTTTCCAATGCACAGCACGCTATTGACAATTATATTTGACGATCGCAGACTCGGCGACAAACCCTGCTAAATTCAGCGCGAGATCCCTTTATTTTCCCCCGTCCAAATCTTAATCTGAAAAATTTCTGCAAAAAAAGTACCCTACTTTGATAAAATCAGAGTTTTGCAGTCAATCACCCAATTTGCATCTCAGGAGACAAGGATTATGGCCCGTATGTATTACGACACCGACGCGAACCTAGACCTCTTAGCCAACAAAACGGTTGCTATCATCGGCTACGGTTCCCAAGGACACGCCCACGCCCTTAACCTCAAAGACAGTGGCATGAATGTCGTTGTCGGTTTGTATCCCGGTAGCAAATCTGCAGCCAAAGCAACCGACGCGGGTTTAACAGTTCACCCGGTAGACAAAGCAGCCGCCGCCGCTGACTTCATCATGATTTTATTGCCCGATGAAGTTCAAAAAACTATTTACAAAGAACAAATCGAACCGAACCTTTCTGAAGGAAATGTTTTAGCATTTGCTCACGGTTTTAACATTCACTTCGGCCAAGTTGTTCCCCCTGCCAATGTAGACGTAGTAATGGTTGCCCCCAAAGGCCCCGGACACTTGGTGCGCCGGACTTACGAACAAGGGGAAGGCGTTCCGAGTTTGTTTGCAGTATATCAAGATGCTTCCGGTCAAGCGCGCGATCGGGCAATGGCCTATGCTAAAGGTATCGGCGGCACCAGAGCCGGCATCCTGGAAACAACTTTCCGCGAAGAAACAGAAACGGATCTTTTTGGCGAACAAGTAGTTTTGTGCGGCGGTTTAAGCGCATTAATTAAAGCTGGATTTGAAACTTTAGTTGACGCCGGATACCAACCGGAATTAGCTTATTTTGAATGTTTGCACGAAGTTAAACTTATCGTTGACTTAGTAGTAGAAGGAGGCCTCGCCAAAATGCGCGACAGCATCTCCAATACCGCAGAATACGGCGATTTAACTCGCGGCCCCCGCATCGTCACGGATCAAACCCGCGCCGAAATGCGCAAAATTCTCAGCGAAATTCAATCCGGTCAATTTGCCCGCGAATTCGTTCTGGAAAACCAAGCCGGCAAACCGGGCTTTACCTCCATGCGCCGTCAGGAAGCAGAACATCCTATTGAAGAAGTTGGTAAAGATTTGCGAGCTATGTTTAGCTGGTTGAAAAAGCAGGCTTAATCAATTTTAGATTTTAGATTTTAGATTTTAAATGGGAGTACAAATCTAAAACAGTCTGGACGCCTATCCTCTATCTGTAGGGTGTGCAATGCACACCTTACGGCTGGGAGGAAAATCTAAAATCTCAAGTTTAATCGATTTGAGATTGGAGGAAAAATCTCAAATGTACAATCTCAAATCCTCATGTTTGGTTGTGGTTCCCTTAACCCAACCTACAAGAAAATGGCTAGGTGTTATTAGAGAAACCGGGTTTCTCGCGGGTAGCTCAAAACTATCGACTGGGACTAGGACTTTTTTGCAATTTATCAATATCCTGTTGCCTTTTCTCGTTGAAATCTCTCGGTCTCAACCAATCTGGCCACAACCCGACGAAGAACTTTCGACTGGCAACGCTAGTATCTCTTACAGGTTTGGGCAGAAAAGTTAAAGTGTCACCGTAAAGGGTAAACAGGGCTGCAAACAGCAGCAACAGCGGGATAAGATTTTTTTTAGGCATCGCAGTTTGGGAGTAGAGTTTGTGGAAGCAGTTTGTTATATTTTGCCCTTGCACGGACAAAAAATATCAGTAACAGCTTTAGAAGAAAAATACACCCTTCGGGGCGAAGCAGCCGCGCAGAGAAAAGGAAAGGCTGCTAGTCACAATATGATTTCCCGTCGAACTACCACTACAAACACTTTTATTATAGGTGTTCCAGCGGACATCAGATTATTAGCTAATGACTAATAGCGGTAAGGTACGCACTTCGCACCCTACACAATTATCAGTCCTGGACGCAAAAACCCGGTCTCTGCACCTAATTTGGTCACATACGCTCGCTCGCGACAAGGAGAAACCGGGTTTTTTTGGGAAGCGTGCGCCCAGGAATGATTATGTTCTAGGTCGAGAACTGTACAAGATACTATGGTTTTTTAGCGCTTACCTACTTAATGACTAATGACTACTTATTCCGTTGAATAAAAGTTTGCACTACTGCATTAGTTTCCGGGGAAATTTCTGTTACCAGCCGCACCGGGATTGCCGATGTTGAAGCAAATTGCGCGTATTCTGGCGTAAGAAAAACAGCATATTTGTCAGCTTCGGCAGTTAGTTGAGCGGCCGCGGCCAAAGTTACAGCTTTAATATAATTGCGTATGCTAACAGCTCGGTCTCCCACAACTTCATCGCCGCTAATTACTGTGTTCGGCCTGCGAACTTGGTCTAAAGTTGTACTGGGATCTTTGACGCTTAAGTGGGTGCCTCCTACAAAACCGACTAGCCATTTGGGAGATGGAATCTTTGGGAATCCGGCAATTTGTTCTGCTAAGGCGGGAGTGGTTTTGTCCGCAGAAGATGCTACTATTAATGTGGGAATTTGAATGGAACTCAAACCCGTTTCTCCAAATAGTAATGATGCGATCGGATTCATGGCGATCGCCCTTTTAATCCTCGCATCC
>JAICRN010000162.1 GCA_025937335.1 Microcoleus sp. TY_ISSM_2_bin.22 | reverse complement strand
GAAGTCCGATCGCACTTTGGGTAAGTCCTGGAAGCAAAAACCCGGTATCTGCACGTAATTTGGTCGTATACGCTCGCTCGCGAAAATGAAAGACCGGGTTTTTTGCTTAGCGTGCGTCCACGATCGATCTAGTGTGCCCGGACAAATACGATCGCTACTAATTGACCTTATATTGGCTCACAAGTTGGTGAGGATTCAAAGAGAACCGTTAAAGTACGAGCCCGCTGTATTGAGATGGATCGCTGGGGACTGAAAGACGATCGCCCAGAACGTGCTATTCAAAATTTTAAGGGGGAGGGCGATTCCTGTTAAAATAATTAGTTATACCAATTTAATTGGTATAATGATTAATAATTACTCCTCATAATCAATCAAAACTTGCACCCAGTTTGGCGGGCGCGGAATCGGATTTCCCAAACGATCTAACAGCAACAAAGCTACTAAATGCACTACAAATAAATAGACAATATTGTTAACCAAAATCATCCCGGCGGCGATCGCCCCAATTGTGTTCAAACTCGGCACACTCAGCCAGCCCAGCTTCACAAACACCCATTCCACGATCTCTGTTACCTGGGCGGTTACGTAAACCCACAAATCTTGACCCACCAAAGCTGATAGCAGCCAAAACTTAAAAAAGAAGCCAAGAGTGCCAATTAGCGCGCCCAAACTAACAGAAACAGACCAACTCGCTTTGCGCCGCCAAAGTCCTCCCAGCAAAACTCCCATAATTCCAAAAGGAATTACATATAAAATGCTGCGCGTCGGGCCCATAAGTACCGACAGCAGCAAACCCGAAACTAAAGCTGCCATCCAAGAAGCGCGGTTCCCCCAGCGCAGGTAAACCAGGGCTATGGGTATCGGGAAAAAAACCCGCAGCAAAGGCCCCAGCGGAAAGTAATAATTTACCAGCCAAATCAAGCTAGCGGTACTTGCCAAAAAAGCCGTTTCTACGAGCCTCAAAGGCGCTTCCCCAGAGGCGCCAGTTCCCCGATCGGGATTTGGGCGATCGCCAGCCATTGCTGAAATATCAGCGGTTTGCTGCTCGTTATTTGTACTGGGTGAACTGCCCGAATTAGATGCAGCATCTGCTGACAAAAAATCACTCATCCGATTTTAGATTTTAGATTTTAGATTTTAGATTTTACCGAACTTGCGGGCTATACGGCTGATTCCCGATTTTCCCATTTTCCGATTTTAGATTTTAGATTTTACGGGACTTGCGCCCGATACCCCTGATTCCCCGTTTCACTGTTTGGATGCCTCGCTACCAAATTTAATCTTGCTCGCAGAAACCGGGTTTGGGCACGAACGCAAGTCTTATTTTAGATGGATTTTCTCAGCCAAAATTTTCAGCAGCATCATTTTTCGGTTTTGACTTCCTGAATTACCAAAACCGAACAAGATGCGTGGTGAACGACATAATTACTGACGCTGCCGAGGAAAGCTTCTGCGAACCCCGTGCGGCCTCGCCTCCCCAAAACTATTAAATCTGCGCCCCAATTTTCGGCGGATTCACAGATACAATGCCCTGGATCGCCGTCCGTTTTGCAGTCAAATTCCACCTGCAATCCTTGTTTTGCTGCGGCGTCGCAGTAATTTTTCAGCAAAACCGAACCCTGTTTTACCTCCCTTTCCAGCCGCAAACGTTGAGCTTGATAAGCTTGATCCATTAACTCGACATTCATGCCCAAATCTACTGGAATTGGTACTGCCGTCTCGCCCAGCGTGTTGACAGTAACGCAGTTAAATAGCATCACCTGGGCCCGATCGCTCAGAGCTAATTCTAAAGCTTGATTGAAGACGCGGTGGCCCAGTTCTGAATCATCTAAGGCGGCAAAAATTTTCTTAAAACTCACAGCTTTATCTCCTGCGGTAAATCATTAATATCAGTTAGTTAACAGAGAATGCTTTTGAATCTAATTCAAATTAGCAATCTCTGATACTTCTAGACTAACAGACGCTCCAAGGCGTGCAGGTCGGGAATGCACAAAACGTCACGTTCGCGCTGAATAGTTCCTTTTTTTTCCAGCTTGCTGAGCACTCGCGTTACTGTTTCGCGAGCCAGCCCGCTGAGGCTGCTCAATTCTCTGTGTGGCAGGTTGGGAATTTCTGTACCTCCTGTGGACATGATTTTCCCTTGCCCTTCTGCCAAAAATAATAGAATATCTGCTACTCGCGAGGTACTGTCCGACTCTCGCAAACGCAGGCGGCGGTTGACTTGCCGCAGGCGGCGCGCCATCAGTTGAGCTAGGCGAATGCCTGCGAGGGGCTCAGTATGAATGAGCTGCACAAAATCCTGAGATGGCATATTGCCGATCAGTGTCGGGGCTAGGGTGATCACATCTGTCGATCGCGGTGCTTCTTCGATCGCGGCCATTTCCCCGAACAATTCTCCTTTCCCTAAAATATTCAGTGTTACTTCTTTTCCGTCTAGGTTGTAGGTGCGAATTTTCACCCAACCATCCAATATAAAATACACTGATGTTCCCCAGTCATTTTCGAGTAAAATCACTTGATTTGACGGATGACTGCGGGTAACGATGTGAACAGTTGCTCTCTCGATTACAGGATCGGGTAAGCCTGCAAAAAAAGGAGTAGAAACTATCAATTGATTTATATTGGAATTCGGATCTCGGGTGTTAAAGCGGTCTTCCATGAGGCCATCATTTTAATTTATGCGCTTGAGCTGCGCTGGGCAGTTAGAAATAGCTTGCAGCCGAGTCATTCGATTTGAGATTCAAGATTTGAGAAGCAACTATCTAAAATCGGCAATTTTACCTCTAAAGTTTTGCGGTCAAATGCCAAATATGGGAATTAATAGCCTCAAGCTCTGATTGCGAGCTAGAAACTAAAGAATATACCATAATTTTTTAGATACATACCACGGAGCAAATTTTATTAACAAAATTTTAGCAATGTGGCAAACTACTGAGCAGATCGAATTACCTTTGAAAGCACTTCGCGAAGACAAGCTTAACACTGCTGAGAGATTTGTTGTCACTCTGCCCAGCAGTCGATCGGCAAAATCCACCAGCACCAGCCTGCAAGCAAGACAGCGGCCCAATCCGACTGCAACTGCCTGGAATCTGTCAAATGTCAGCACGATCGGCAAAATTGACAGCTATTGCGAGCCTAAAGTCGGGCGCCCTTAGCGAGCGAAACTGACGCAGTTCCCAGCAAACTTTTCTGCTGCCCCGAGATTATTGTACCATTAGTATCTACTAGCCATGAATACCGATAAAGCGCTATTATTAAAGGTTACTCAAACAGACTGTACGGGGACAATCCCGAATCTCGGCATCCCAAATCGCAAATGGTTTGATGTTTTTTCCAAGTCGGTGAAAGATGAAGAGAGAGTGGCGCGCCGCCACGCTAGCCAAACTCGGGGTGACGGTGTGCAGCCGGCCGTTAGAGCGGGTTAATGCCAAAGTTCGTGCGATCGCACCTATCCCGAGCATGAATCGACATCCGGCCCGGGAAACAGGCAAGCAGACGCAGAATTAGATAGCACTTGCAGTTGATAGAAGCGGGCATTTGGTGCGGAAGTACCGGCTAACCTATCATAGGCAATAGAAGTGATCCGAAGACAAAAGGTTAATTAACAGTTGCCAGAAAATATTAGTGAATTATTGACGGACTCCCATTCAGATGATTCTATCTATTGGCATCGCTGCCGCCTGACTTCAGTCTTTTTTCGGTAAAGTTTCTCCCAAGCCGCATTCCCAGAGGTTCCGCCCTTGAATTCTCAGAAGTACAAAATTCAAGCACTGATTGCTGAGATTGACGAGGTACTCAGCAAGCCCGCACCCCGCTTGCCTTGGACGGGTTCGATCGATAGTGTCCACCAGCGCCAACTTTTAGAGCGAGTTCGCGCTTATCTGGTTTCCTCAGAGTCAAAGCTAGCGCCCGCAAAGGGGCCCGCCCGCCCAAATGTCCGCCCCGAACCAGTTCCAGTACCAAAAGTGCCTCTGCCCCCCCCTCGCCCCTCAGCAGCAGAGCAAATCATGCTTGCCGTAACCGGAGAAATCAGCCACCTGCGTTCAAGCCTGACGGGGCCGCTCCAAGAAGACATAGAAGCTCTGCGCCAAGAGCAGCAAGCTCTAATTCAAGAAATCAAACAGCTAGAAGCAAAACGGCAGCAGCAACAATCCCTAGCTCAGCAACAAGCAAACCAACAGCAAATTATTTCTGAATTCTTGCAGGTACTGACTGCCCGCTTGGAAGAAACCTTGACTAGCGATTTCTCGCAAATTCTAAGTTCCCTAGAAAATCAGTTATTGCAAAGCAGCGCAGTACCTTACTCTTTGGGCAGCGCACAATCAGAAGCATCGGCTCTTGACGTAACACTTAACCGACAAACCTCAGAAGAAAACCCGCTGCTGACGCCGGCTCAGAGGTTCGAGCAAATGCAACTGTTGCAATCTCGTGCTGACAGTTTGCTGATGAGTCTAGATTCTAGGATGGCTATTGTGTTCGAGGCTTTGCAAGCAAATCTGCAAAGCTATCAAGCTTCCTTGAGACAAGAACTCGACAATATGTACGGTTTGAGCCAGCAGAGCGAGGCGAGGTTCGCGGCTTTCGTCAACCACTTGGCCGGACAGTTGGGGCGAGAAGCGTCTTCCTACGTACAGCAGCCGATCGATTTAGCAAATGTCGAAACAGTCACCCGAACCGCAGCCGATCGATCTGATGCCGCTCCAGCCCTCTCAAATACTGCGATCGACCTGTCAGCCCCCGAGACTCTGAGTGGAGACTCGGTACAGTCCAATCGCACCGGCGAATTCGGAGAACAAGACAGATTGCCCTACGCCGGTACAGAAATTTCTCCGCAATTTCGACAGTTGAGGCGCGATCGCGACCGCATTCAAAAACCTATTTTGCTCCCCGAGTTGGACAATAATTTGTTGGGTTATACACCCGACCAATCTCGAACGGCAACTCCTTTTACCGGCGATGAATCGGAAAATAGGTTAGTAGAAAGAGACGAAGAGGTTGAGGATTTGTATGCAAGTTTGTTCGCGGGAGAAGCAGTCGCCGAAGTAGAATTAGAACTCGAAACTTTACTACCCCAAAATACTGAATTTGAAACCGCAAGTGAGTCTGTACAATATCAAGCGGCGTCGGATAAAGAAACTGCCGACGCCCTAAATATGACCGAAGATTTGTTTGTCAATCTGCTGGATGAAAACGAATCGCTGGAAGATATTTTAGTAAATCCAGATTCAGACTTCGTAATAGGTAATTCTGTAGAATCTCTAACTTTAGATAGTGCCGATTTATTTGAACCGCAAGCGGCATCAGTACCTCAAGTTTCACAACCGCCAGCCTCAACCGCCTCGCTGCAAGTTGACGCGGACGATCGAGAAAATCTAGAAACGGCTCAAAACCGAGGCGAGCAGTTCGACGCTGCGATGCCTGAACCGCAACCTTTGCCGTTGAGAACGCCTGCTGCAATTAGCCCGAACCGCCCCAGTGCCGCGCCCGGTTTGTCGAGTGCCGGTGAGGTTCAAACAGGCGAGTCCGGCACTTCGTCGCAGCCGCTAGATGAGGGCTACATCCAAGCTTCGGCGGACGAGGATTTGCTGCCGGTCGAGGCATTAGAAGATGACCTCGATCGAGCTTTAAATTTGGACAACAATACTCTGGAACTGTTAGAGGCAGACCTCTACAATCTGGAGGGATTGGGAAATACTAGCTTCGGGCGATCGAATTTCTCAGCAGCTAACAGCTTGGATTTATCGGCGAGTTCCCCCGAGGAGGGCGGTGCAAAAAATCCCTTTGCCGAGGTCGCAGAGGAAGAACTCGGCACGCTGGAGGATTTGTTCTCCGATGTGTTGGAACTCTCCTCTGATGATGAACCCTTTGTTTTGAAAAACGAACTTGAGGAGGATTTGTTTGCGGAGGAAGACGACTCGAATTTGACCCTAGACGAGATTTTGGCTAGTTTGACCGAGACCGATCGACCTTTGACTGATTCTCCCCCTCCAGAAACTGCCGAAACTAACGAACTGCGATCGAGTCCTCCAGAAAGCAAAAAAAAAACCTAATTTCGACCGAGAGTAAAGCAGGAGTTGTTGAGGGGAAAACCGATTTTAGCGAGTTGGCCGGGACACAGCAGCAAGACTCGGCTGGGCATTCTGCAGCAGGTGCGATCGCCCCATCCCGAGAACGCCGGAATTCTAGCTGGTACCTGGGCATTGATTTCGCCTCCAGCGGGCTGTCTGCGGCTTTGGTCGATCGCACCAGCGGCGAGTTGCACCCGATTTACTGGGAAACATCTCAGGCTGAGGGTTCCGAGAAAGGCCGCTGCTTTCGGATTCCCTCGGCTGCGGTGCTGGCGGAAACAGCCTCAGGGAGCCCTGCACCGCAGGTGACAGTCAAGTCGGTGGGATTCCCACCCCTGGCTTTGCCTGCGGGAGAATTTTTACTGCAAAATTTAAAATTGCCTTTAAAGGTGGGCATTCCTTATCAGCGGGAAGCTGCTGGAATGTACGAACCGGTGTTGCAGTGGTCGCCCTTGCAGGCTGTTTCGATCGCCTTGCCGCTGCAAGGTGTGCGGGCGCTGCTGGCTACTTTGAATCCGAGGAAGCAGGGGCAAAAATTTGCCGGATCGGGGGAAGTTTTGGATTCTGCACCGAGGGCGAATTTTGCAGGATTGCCAGTTTCTAATTTAATCTGCAGGGCTTCGGGACTGACGCCAGAAACTCTGGATGCGGCGCTTTTAGACTTGCGGGGTGTAATTTTGGGAACTCCGGCCGGTTGGTCGGATGCTTATCGGTTTAACCTGCGGGAGGCTGTTTTGGGCGCGTCTCTGGTGGCTTCTGGTTCGCAAATTTTTGTGGTAGAAGATGCGATCGCCACTTTGCTTGCTGCTGTAACTCCTGTGAACAATGCCACAGGATTGGAGTCGTCAGCCGCGGATTCTGCTAAGGACGGTGAAGAAGCTGCACCGCTGAGTGTGAATGCTTCGTCTTTTAGCGGGGGAACTTTGATTTTGAATGCGGGGGCGGCGACGGTGGAATTAGCTTTAGTTGAGTTGCCGTCCAATCTTCAAGATTTAACTCGTGCTGATTTTACTTGCCGCAGTTTTGATGCGGCTGGCGATGCTTTCGATCAAGATATTATCTGTCAGTTGTTGGCTAAAAATGAAACTTGGGGAATGTCGATCGATTTGCCGCGTCCGGGACATCCAGATTTGCCGAACCGCTATCAATTGCAGCAGCGGTTGCAAGGTTCTGCTTTTGGCCTGCAATTGTTACAGGCGGCAAGGCAAATAAAAGTTATTTTGCAACATCAAAAAAGTTTTGCTTTGGATATTGGCCAGCAGCATTGGGAGGTGAAGCGCAAAGATTTGGAAAGTCTGGTTTTAGTCCCTTTTGTGCAGCAGTTGAACCGCGAATTGAATGCTTTGCTCAGCCGCGCGGGAATGTCGCCGGTGGGGATTAATCAGGCGATTTGTGCAGGGGGTATGGGTGCTTGGCCTGCGATCGCCCGCTGGTTGCGGCAGAAGTTGCCGAATGCGATCGTGGTTCAAGACCAGGAATTGGAGGTCGATCGAGATATTTTGGAATTTGACAATTCTGTATTAAATTCTGTATCTCAAAGTACAAATTTTTCAGAAAAAACTGGTCGAGTTGCCTGCGGGTTGGCGAGTTTGGCTCTTTATCCTCAAATTTTGGATGTGTCGCAGCAGCAGTACAGCGACTTTTTTCTGCTGTGGGAATTAATGCAGGTTTTGGGTGAGGAAACTCTGAGCTTTCAGGAAATTTTGCAGTTGTTGGAACGCCAGGGCGTGAATACCCGCACCTGCGAGCCCCGGGTTCTGCGGATTTTGGAAGGAAATTTGCCGGAGGGACTTGTGCCTGCGGAGGAAGATTTCATGCTGCTGGCCGACGAGTCGAGACAAAATCCCGATTGGGAAGCAATTTGGGCTGAGCCGCTTTTCTTTGAAGATGTCTCGCGGGGTTATCGCTTGAATCTCGAACAGGCCTCTGTTGTTCGCGAATATTTAGGCAAACTCGCTTCTAGCAGCCAGCAAAAATTGTTAGAACCGCTAACAATTGCTTGGGATGTTCGCACGGATACTTATCGCTAAACGGCAAAAAACCCGGTTTTTCAGTGGAATCCTCCCTGTCTTCCCCGAACATTCCTAGTAGAAACTGGGTTTTTTGCGGCCAGGACTAACTTTTTTATGTAAATGTACTTAAGTTTACATAAATTTTATAAGTTTTTACATAAAATATACAGAAACTTTATAAAAGTGTTGTTGCTTTTTAAAGATTGTGCAAAGCTGAGTATTTCACGTTCAGCAGATTTGGGGTGGCGAATAAGATGGACGTGATATCTCCTTAAAGTTGAAGCAAATCAAATGAAATTTCGGATGGGTGCCTCTAAATTATCAGTATTATCAGAAATCCTGTCCCTATTTGTGCAAAAATCTACTTACAAAGTTTGTGTATCCAAACCGCAGGTTCACCGATCCGTAACAAGCAAGGTAAAGCGGTCGATCGATATTTTGGGCTCGCTGCTGGGACTGGCAATTGCTGCTGCGGTGGCGGTACCGGTGGCAGTGGCGATGCTGTTGGACAATCCGGGCCCGCTGCTGTACAGTCAAGTCCGCTGCAGCTTCAAAGGGCGACATTTCAGAATGTGGAAATTTCGATCGATGGTTGTCGGTGCAGAAAAGCTCAAACATTTAGTTCGCAACCAAGCTAACGGTCACATTTTTAAGAATGAAAATGACCCGCGAGTTACCCGCGTCGGCCGTTTTTTGCGGAGCACGAGTTTGGACGAGTTGCCTCAATTCTGGAACGTCTTAGTCGGCGACATGAGTTTGGTGGGAACTCGGCCGCCCACTCCCGATGAGGTGGCTGCTTATGAGGCGTTCCACTGGCAGCGTTTGAATGTCAAGCCCGGTATGACTGGGGAGTGGCAAGTTAACGGGCGTTCGGGAGTTAAAGATTTTGACGATATTGTGCGGATGGATCTCGACTATCAGCGCAAGTGGTCTGTTTTCTACGACATCAGTCTGATTTGCAAAACAATTTGGGTGGTGTTGACTAAAGACGGTGCTTGTTAAATAAGTAAGTTGTTTTGGGTTGTTTTTTTTATTATTTTAGGAAAAAACAGGGAATGAAATATTTGGAAACCCGATTAAATATATGTTAATAGAATTAGCTATTGGTGACGCTTACGGTGCGGGTTTTGAATTTGTTGACCGGCAGACGATCGAGTTGTACAACAATCTCAACGGCTACATCAAGCATCCCCGTCACGACATCCAGCCTGGATGCTACACCGACGATACGCAGATGAGTTTAGCCGTCGCAGAAGCTATCGTCAGCCGAGAACCTTGGACGCCGGAACTTTTAGCCACCAAATTTGTTGCAGCTTTTCACCGCGATCGCCGATTTGGTTATGCTGGCAAATTTTACAATTTTTTGCTACAAGTTCAAGACGGCAAAGAATTCTTAGAAAAAATTCGCT